>JALVRO010000184.1 GCA_027031265.1 Bacteroidales bacterium
AACATTCGAAAACCTTGTTGTAAATAACTATCCTCACAAGCTAATACTTAATTCTGACATTGTAGCCAACGACACCCTTACCTTGAATAGTATGATTAATGGCAATGGACATACTGTAACTATTGGTCAAGACCTGGGCAACATTGGTACACTTATTTATCAGAGCGGCAAGATAATAGGTAAGGTCAAAAGATGGATAACTGCTTCGACCAATCCATATCTTTATCCCATTGGCACAGATAATTTCAACACATTTGTTAATGTTACTTTCCCCAGCCTTGCCTCTGGTGGTATAGCTTCATTCCAGTTCATAGATACAATGCCTGGATCCAATGGACTACCCCTTAAAGATGGCCAGGGAGACACAGCCGTAAACCCATTCAATGACGGGTATTGGATAGCTGACACATCTAATGGTTTTAGCCTGGGAACAAATACTTATTCATTATCACTTCAGGGAAAAGTCTTTAATGCTTTTACCATACACGACTCTACAAAAATCATTGTTCGTCCACACCAGGATTCTTTATGGCGCTTTGATGGCCAGCAAGGAACTAATGATCCTGCCAACTACACAGTAGCACGAACAGCTCTGGATACTTTTCCATGGCAGTTTGCCCTGGCAGATACTACACATTGCTCGCCCCCAACACTCACCGTAATTAACGGACCTGCTGACGTATGCCGTGGTGACGCTGGTATTACATACACAACAGATACCTCTAAAACAAACCTTTACTTCTGGAGCGTCACTGGAGGCACTATTACACAGAATAAAGGAGATACTATTACTATTGACTGGCAAAACGATGGTCAGTTTGCCACAATCTCTGTCTATGCCCAGAATTCATGCTCCTTTGGCAATACTATAAAAAAAACAGTCAAAGTACACTCCATACCTCCAGATGTCATATATGGACCCCGCTCAGTACCTGTCGGTTCCGACAGTGTGCTCTATTATATAGACAGACTACCAGATTATTCATACTCAGGTAGTGTGATTGGTAACGCTGTAATTGACTCTATTTCACCAGATATGGACTCAGCCTGGATATCTTTCCCAAAAGTAGGAACTGACACTATCCTGACAATAGCCCAATACAATGCTGGCTGTGCATCTGATACTACTGCATTCCCGGTCTATGTCTATGACGTTATAGAATCAGTCCAATCAGGTGACTGGTATGACCCATCCACATGGGACTGTAATTGCCAGCCACTGAATACTGACAATGTTAGAATAAAAACAGGCCACACAGTTTTAGTAAATCAATATACAGATACAAGAAGAGGTATAAATTACACAAGTTATGACATAAACAATGTTATTATAGAAAAAGGCGGAACTCTTACTCACGATAACGGTATAATACTCAATATTTACGGTGATATTACCAACAATGGCGTAATTGATTACAAATATCAAAACTTACAACTTTATGGAACAAATAAAACTATAGATGGTCTTGGTGTTTTCAGTGTAGATACTATCGAGCTAAAAAACTCGCGTGTCATCAGCACAAATGCTAATCTAACTATTAATGGTAGCTTCTTGCTGAACAACAACTTGCTTAACAATCAAGGAAAATTAATTGTGGGTAATGACATAAAAGCCAGTACAGGAACCTTTGTCAATGGCCGTAACGCTAACCTATCAATCAAAGGTAGTCTCTTATCATCTGGCGGAGAGCTGATAGCTGACTCCACAGATAATACTATCTCTTATATTGGCAAAGACCAGGCTACCACACCCGTATCAACCTCATCCACAGGTTATTACAACCTATTCCTTGGTGGTAATGGTACAAAAACAGCAACAGGAGATCTCACAGTACTGGGTGACTTTATTATCACCGATACTGCTTCCTTTGACTTACAGAACCATAATATTACTCTCTATGGTGATTGGTATGAATACAGTACTGATCTTGATCCGTTCATTGAAGGCTCGAGTCTTGTCCTATTCAATGCCAGCGGAGACCAGCATATTTATGCCCAAAATTGTGAGACCTTTTATGACCTCAAAATAGGCCAGAATTCTATTCTTCACGCCACACCAAATCAGCATTTTACAATCATAAATAATTTCTACCTCGACGGCTTAGTCAAGCTAGAAATGAACACTTATAACGACACACTACCATCACTGATTTATTACAACGATATTATTTATGGAACAAACGGCGCAGTAGAGACAGATCTGATGATAAATGCAAAGCAATGGCATGAAATAAGCCCAGCTATTGTGGGACTGAATAGTGGGCAGTTTACTCGCCTCAATAATGGAGCATTCGATGCTAACCTTTATTGGTACGACGAATCTGTTGACCTGAATAGTGACCCATCTACTCCCCCAGCAGATCCATTCGATAACACATATCTGTCACAAGGCTGGAAATTTGCTCACAACGGATCTAGCGGCGCAGATGTACCACTTAATCTTAACGGTGGTTACCTCTACTACATAGACCGTGACACTACCTTCCAGATGAAAGGGACAGTGGCCAGAGTCTCTGTCAACTATGACACAATACTGAGCTATAATGCTAATGACCCAATAAGCGATACTCTACCCAACTTCTACGACGGATGGAATCTCATCGGTAATCCATATCCAGCATATCTCAATATTGACTCTATCCTCAATAACTCCGTCAACGTGGATAACGGGGTCTTCGTATGGGACGATGCCAATGGTCAATACGCTGGATACAAGAACGGCTACAGTATAATGGCTGGTACCTTGGGGAACCTGGTTCCACCTCTACAAGCATTCTTTATCAGAGCTAATGCAACTGGTGCAGCTGTCAAGATTCGCCCTGAGTATCGTGCACACGGGAAACAGCAATATCTCAAAAACTCAACCACATCCGTATATAAACTCAACGCAATCAAACTTGGGTTTTCTACTGATAATAGTACTGAATATTTTGCCGCATATTTCTACCCACAGGCAAAAACTGGCTATGATTCTAGATTTGACCTGATTCATCTCTCATCAAATGATCCTGCCCGTCCACAACTCTTTGGCGAAAAGAATAACATTAAACTTGCATTACTTGCTCTGCCTGATAGCCTGATGGGTAATACAGTAATTCCTCTTTATATCCAGACTTCACTCTCTGGTACACACAAGTTGTCTGTCCTGTTCGTCAATGGCATGAACAACAATTTTGTAGTCCTGCGTGACAGTAAAACAGGCCAGATGTATGACCTGAGACACAAGAAAAACATCGAATTCCAGTACACAGCTGGAGAAGACACACATCGCTTTGACCTGATGATCATTAGAGATAATCCTCCTGTGGTCAAAGACACTATTCCAGAACTCATTGCCTTTGAGGATAGCATATTTAGTTTCGCATTAAACGGATACTTCGCTGACAATGATATGTTTGACACACTTATCCTGAAAGTTAACAATCTTCCTGCATGGTTACATTTTGATGGTCAAAGACTCTACGGCAAACCTTCACAAACAGACGTTGGACAGACTAGTATCACTATCGAGGCCTACGACATCTTTGGCCAGAAAGCCAGTCAGAATGTCAACGTGCAAGTCCTGAACACAAACGATCCCCCAAAAGCAAATTACACACTTGACGAAATAATAACTATGGCCAATGACCGCTTTATTTACGCATTACCTGGTGATCTGTTTACAGACCCAGATCCTCAGGACAAGCTGACTATTACGGCTATCAATTTACCCGGGTGGCTCAATTTTGACGCACAGACACTAACGTTTACCGGATTCCCGAGAACTAATGATGTGGGTATTTACAAAACCACCCTCACAGCAATAGATCAATCTGGAGAAAAAGCTGCTACTACAATGACGATCAAGGTAGAAACCAAACCACAGCTCCAGGGCAAAGCCGTTAACATTTACCCGGTACCTGCTAGCCAGGACCTGAACATCCTTCTGGCTACTCCAACAGACAATGACATAATAAAAATCTACACCACAAATGGAAAGCTAATCAAACAAATCAAAGCAACAGATGACTTGACACACCTGGATATAACAGACTTACAGGCTGGCCAATATATCATAGAAATACAAAACGGTGGCCAGACATATAAACTAAAATTCACAAAGATCTAATTTTTTTCGTATTCACGCTGAGATACAAAAAGTCTCAAGCCTATTGCATAATTTTTAACAAAAACGGGCTGGAAAAAAATTCCAGTCCGTTTTATTATCAATTTTCCAACCAATTTTATAAATTATTGTCAAAATAATACATACCAGAAGCCATGAAACGCCTTATTCCACTGCTTCTTACCATATCATTTACGCTTACAACATTCGCACAATATTATGGCCGTAACAAAATCAAATACGAACAATTCCACTTCAAAGTATACCAAACTCCACACTTCCAGTTATACTCATACCTCAAGGACACAACAACAATCAACCGCATAGCACAGATTGCTGAGAAATGGTATGTACGTCATAGCCTGGTATTCAACGATACTATCCATTTCCTCAACCCTGTGATTCTGTTCAACAACCACGCAGACTTCCAGCAAAATACAGTTAGCAATCAAATAATAGACGTAGGAACAGGCGGTTTTACAGAGGCGCTGGAAAACCGCATAGTCATGCCACTGGGTGTGTCATGGGCACGCACAGACCATGTCCTGGGACACGAGCTAGTGCATGCTTTCCAATATTCACTGATCTTGGAGGATTCTTCGTTGTCTATCCGCAGCGTTATGAATATTCCTTTGTGGATGATAGAAGGTATGGCTGAGTACCTGTCCATTGGCAGTAACGACGCTTTCACCTCTATGTGGATACGCGATGCTATTGCTACAGATAAATTTCCTGATTTTCGCGATCTTGAAAAAAGCCGTTATTTCCCCTATCGCTGGGGACAGGCTTTTTGGGCCTTTATTGATGGTGTGTATGGTATTGATATGTTTGTACCACTTTACAAAGAAGCTGCTCGCAGTGGTTATGCCAAGGCATTCAAAAATGTTTTGGGTGTTAAAGAAGATACCCTTGCACAGGTGTGGAAAAAATATTCTTATGACCATTACGCACCTTATCTAAAAACAAGACAGGTCAAAGGTATTGGCACAAAACTGATTAGCCCTGACAATGGCGGTAATATTAACATTAATCCTGTGGTCAGCCCGAATGGCAAACACATTATTTTTCTTTCGGAGAAAGATGTTTACTCTTTTAACATGTTCCTGGCAGATGCACAGACCGGACAAATCATTAGACGTCTACATACACGCGCTAATGATGGTCATATAGATGCAGCAGACTTATACGAATCTACTGGCACTTGGTCGCCTGATGGTAAGTATATCGCTTTTGTTGTTTATGAACATGGAGATAATGGGCTGATAATCATTGATGCACAGACAGGAAAAATCATTAAAGACATAACATTCCCACAGTTCGAAGCATTCACGTATCCAGCATGGTCACCTGATGGGCAGTGGATAGCTTTCTCTATTATTAACAATAGCCAGACAGACATTGTGCTTTATAATGTTAAAAATGGTCAGACCAGACAGCTAACTAATGATATTTATGCACAATTCCAGCTTTCCTGGTCACCTTCTGGCAAGTATCTAGCCTTTTCAACAGACTCATTCCCAGGTATTTCCTCTCCTACAAAAAAATTCCACATTGCATACATGGACATGCAAACAGGCCAGATCATTGTGCCCAATATTATGCCCACAGCAAATAACCTTAATCCTATCTTCTCGAGCGATGAAAAATACATTTACTTCCTCTCTGATAATCATGGCTTTAGAGACCTTTACAGGTATAATCTAAACACAGGTAGAGTCGAACGCCTTACTAACTTTTATACTGGTATCTGTGGTATAACAGAGCTCTCTCCTGCTATAACCATGGACTACAAACATAACCGTATTTTTTACACACTTTACCTGGATAACAAATACACTATTTACAGTATTGCTGTAGATTCACTCATCCCACAACAGGGCATAGCCACACAACCGGTCGACTCGGCAGCTATCCTGCCTCCACTGGAAAGTACCCACAGCATTGTCAATCGCAACATTGCACGTGACCAAGTTTTGTTTTCCACATTCCAGACTATCGAGATAAAACATGTACCATTCCGCCGCAAATTCAAAATTGAATACATTAGCAACATGGGCTTTGGTATCACCAACACATACCGGGGCATGGGCGTTTATGGAGGTGTGAACATCCTGCTGGGTGACATCCTTGGCGAAAACAGGGCTTTCGTAGGCTTTAGTGGCGGTGGAAATGGCCTCAGGTCAATAGGAGGACAGGTTGCCTACCTCAACCAGCAAAGGCGCACATGGTGGGGTGTGACCCTGACACACATGCCTTACCAGCTGGGAACCATGTTTTACGAACCAGCACGCATCCCTTATGGTAATGACTCACTGGATGTACTAAATGCAGGCCTTGATATTCTGACAATTTTTAACGACAATATCACTTTCTTTGCTTCATATCCTATAACCCGTACACGCCGTGTAGAAGCAGCCACAGACATGACCTTTTTCTCATTTTTGCACCAAATCGTTAACAACTATTTCTACGGTAATCTCTTTGTGGGCCAGACTGTTGACCAGGCACCAGCGCCAGAACCTTATGCTGTTGGCTCCACTAATATGTCATACATTGAGGATAATTCTTACATGGGTATGACTTCTCCTCTGGAAGGCAAAATTTTCTCAATGCACATGTCTGCATTTTATGGCGCTTATAATTTCTACTCAGCAAACCTGGACTGGAGACGTTACCTGCGTCTGCAGCCAGTGACCTTTGCTTTTCGTTTGCTGGCCACAGGTAGATTTGGTCATGATGCAGAGGGCCAGGCTTTACCTGACTATTACATCGCATACCCCTGGTACATTAGAGGCTACAACAATCATACCCTGGCTAATTACATGGCACAAACAGGTAATTACCAGCTTTCCTATGGCCTGACAGGCAGCCGTCTTGCTGTGCTCAACTTTGAAATCCGTTTACCTTTCATAGGTATTGACCGTCTGGCAGTCGTTCCATCAAAATTCTTCTTTGCAGACCTTAATGCCTTTGTAGATGCAGGCCTGGCATGGCATTCGTATGACAGAGTATCGCTCAATCCCTTCCATTATCAAGATAATGTGCATATCCCTCTTGTTAGCACAGGCCTATCTGCCAGGATTAATCTTTTTGGACAAATGATAATCGAGCCTTATATTGCTCTACCCTTATCATTACAAGGATATAGTGGCCTAAGCCTGGGACTTAACTTAATGTCTGGATGGTAATCCTCAAAATTTTCACAAATCTATCAATAAGAAGCCTCAGATAAGCCGAACATACACTCAATATTAGTTATTCCTCTGATACTAAGCTATTTTAAAAAAAAATATTTATACAAATAGCATTTGACTAAAATAAAGAGTTGCACCCAAAGAATTTAATATGCCGGCTTTAATCTGCTTCCATTGAGCGGCATTGAGGTATAATAGCTGGCTTGAGCCAGCGAAAATATCTCAATGAAGGCAAAGCCTTCATTAACACATTTGACTTTTATTTTGCACGAAGCTACATTATTGACAGTTGCAATATCCTATCCTCTAAAATCTGAGAAGTTACGGTTCAATAAGAAGCCTCAGATAAGCCGAACATACACTCAATATCATCAAACAGGGAAAAACAACTAAGCACAGCCACTACAGTTAAAGGCTAAGCGGAGGGAGGGGGATTCGAACCCCCGGTGCAGCAGAGCCGCACAGCGGATTTCGAGTCCGCCCCGTTCGACCACTCCGGCATCCCTCCACTGGCAAAATTACTAAATCTTAACCTTTTTCCGAAAGCCTGTGAACGGTTCAATTAAGTTTATAAGGCGCACGACTTTGACGGTTTTAGATAGAAAATACGCTGATTTTCAGATAGTTGTAATTTTAACAGGGCACTACACTTTCTTCTTGCTAATAAGTTAAAAGATAGAGAGTTACATCGTATTTTTTGTTGAAAATACGATAGATTTCTGTTAACGTTCCGGTTGCATTGATGGAATGAGGGCGCCTCACACCACCAGCCACAGCTCATCAAAATTCTCAAAAGTAATATTCTGAAAAGCAACAGGTTTATAAGCATTAACAAAACTCGGCGGCAACTTGGCCCGCTTGTACAACTTCATTTCATAAGCATAAATCCGACCATTAACCATACGTAACAAATCAACTTCCGAACCGTCTCTTGTGTGCCAGAAATAAAAGTTTGCTCTACCGCCCGAATGTCTCTCGTGCTTAATGATCTCTGAGATTACAAAGTTTTCCCACAGCTTCCCCTGCTCCTCTAGCTGACGTACTCCCAATGCTGAAAAGTCCTGTATTATTACGTTTCTCATGCCAACGTCCCAGATCTTTGCCTTTTTTAACTCTCTACTTTGGTTACGGCTAAATGGGGACAGACGGAACACAACAAAATTCTTTTCTAGCAAGTCAATATAACGCTCCACAGTCGCCCCATCAATACCTATAAGACGGCTTAGCTCGCTATAAGAAACTTGCGAACCGATCTCATATACCAATGACTTGAGTATTGTAAAAATTTCCCCCGGCTTTTTTACTATTACACTCCAGAAAAGTAGCGACTTTTTTAGGACTTTATACAGAAAAATAGCCTTCAACATGAAAAATCTTGAACTATAACTAAAAGGAATGGAGCAACATGTGGAAGAGATAAAAAACTAAAAATCATAACAGTTTGACACTGATTCAAAATTTGGATAGACGGCAGGGCCAGCCACAACAAAAGCTAAAACACAAAAGAGTCAATAAAAAACGAAGGAATAACAAAAATGCCGAGACTTACTGCCCCGGCCTTAGGCGATCCCGGAGGGACTCGAACCCCCAACCTCCTGATCCGTAGTCAGGTGCTCTATCCAATTAAGCTACGGGATCGTTCTCACTTTTGCGTTGCAAATATAACACAACCCTTTTTTTTATGCAAATCACCAAAAAAGTTTTTAAAGAAATTTAGAAATTGTCAATATCACTTTGTTAATAACTTTGAAGCAAACTTCAATCTATGGGCAAATGGAAATTCACACACTTATATGGTTACTGGTAATAGGCTTTCTGGGCGGCATACTCAGTGGCTCTATGGGCGTAGGAGGCGGGATTATTATTGTACCAATGCTTGTGCTAATATTGGGAATGAGCCAGCATCAAGCACAGGGCACGTATCTGGGTATGATGATTGCCCCTATTGCAGCTTTCTCTGCCTACAACTACTGGAAAGCTGGACATATCAACTGGAAATACGCTCTTATCCTCATGGCTACATTTGCCATTGGTAGCTTCCTGGGATCCTACATTGCCAATTATTATATCTCAGGCAAGACTTTGCGTAAGCTCTTTGGCATTGTTATGCTCCTAACCAGTCTGAAAGTCATATTTACAAAATAATTCTAAAAGTCTGCTTACTAAAAAAGCGTCAATCTTCGTTCATGTCATCTGCTAAAATCCTTTGCCCTGCAATGGTCCTTACTGCATGCCTGTTAGGGAAGTAATACCAATTATTGATTTAATTTATTCTAAACACGAAGTTGCTCTAAGTAGGTCACAAAGCATCACCAAGTTTTATTTTAGAGCAAATATATTTTAGAAATGGTATAAGGATAATAGAATTGGTATAAGATGCAACAGCGGCTATCCGTATGGACAGCCGCTGTATTACTTTTTGGGCACAAACAAAATGATATATGCAAATGTTCTTTAGCATTTGGCCAGAGCCTGCTCCAGGTCTGCAATGAGGTCATCCACGTCTTCTATACCTACCGACAGGCGCACAAGACCATCTGTAATATCTGCCTTCAGACGTGCTTCCCTGCTCATTCCAGCGTGTGTCATAGAAGCTGGATGCTGTATTAGGCTCTCTACTCCACCAAGGGAAACAGCCAGGATTATTAACTTGACGTTATCCATCAAGGTCTTACCTGCCTCTATGCCGCCTTTTAGCTCAAAACTAATCATTGCACCAGGGCCACGCATCTGTTTCTTTATCAGCTCATACTGTGGATGAGATTCCAGGCCTGGGTATTTAACCCATTCCACTTTTGGATGCTGCTCCAGAAAACGGGCTATTTTCATTGCATTCTGCTGTGCCTTCTCCACACGCAGGGACAGAGTCTTGACTCCACGCAAAGTCATATATGCCTGATGTGGGTCCATATTACCACCAAAAGACACCATAACAGAACGGACAGCTTTGTATGTCTGCTCATCTTTGGTCACTACTATCCCACCTACAATGTCTGCGTGTCCATTAATGTATTTTGTTACAGAGTGAAGAACGATGTCAGCCCCCAGCAGAAGTGGGTTCTGGAGGTATGGTGTAGCAAAAGTATTGTCAACGGCCAGAACCGCACCATATTCGTGTGCTATCTGGGCAACAGCCTCAATATCCGTGACCTCCATAGTGGGATTGGCAGGGGTCTCGATGTAGACAAGGGCTGTATTATCACGCATAGCCCCGCGCACAGCCTCCAGATCTGAGGTATGGACAAAAGTAGCTTCTACGCCAAATTGTGTGTAATATTTCTCCAGTACTGTACGACTTGGTCCATAGACAGAAGCAGAGCATACCACATGTTTACCATGTGCCAGGAAAGCCAGGTAAACCGCATTCACAGCAGCCATACCTGAGCTAAAAGCCACACCATCATGACCATGTTCGAGTGCTGCTATTGCTTGCTCGAGTGCACGGATAGTTGGATTGCCGATACGTGTATAAATATAACCTTGTTCTTCGCCCATAAACAGGCGACGTCCTGCTTCTGCATCACGGAAACGGAAAGTTGAAGTCTGGTAAATAGGTACAGTGGCACTACCAAATTGATCATCCAGTTCACCAGCATGTACCTGTAAGGAGTCAAATTTTAAGTTGTCAAGATTCATATAAATAGCCTTTTATTGTTTGTTCTCGAAATTTATCTGGCTCAATGGGCGGGCATACTGCACAACATCTTCGGCTGTGATAGGATTGCCTCCAAGTATCATTAAGCGCTCTACAACGTTTTTGAGTTCCCGTATATTTCCAGTCCATTTAATTTTTTGGAGCTCTTTTATTGCATCCTCTGTAATAGACTTAGCAGGCATGTGATATTCCTCTGCTGCTATTTTTATGAAATAGTCAACAAGCAAAGGTATATCCTCCATTCTGTCGTTGAGTGTGGGCATTTCTATGATAATAACACTAAGCCTATGGTAAAGGTCTTCGCGGAAATTTCCTTTTTTAATTTCCTCTTTGAGATTTTTATTAGTAGCGGCAATGACACGCACGTCGATCTTAATTTCTTTGTTACTACCCACAGGTGTGAGTTTCTGTTCTTCCAGTACACGCAGCACTTTTGCCTGAGCAGCTAGGCTCATGTCGCCTATCTCGTCGAGGAATATAGTTCCGCTGTTAGCGAGCTCGAATTTACCTTTGCGGCTCTTGTAAGCTGATGTAAAAGCACCTTTTTCGTGTCCAAAGAGCTCGCTTTCGATAAGCTCCGAGGGGATCGCAGCACAGTTAACCTCAACAAAAGGTCCCTCAGCACGGTTACTTTTTTCGTGAAGCATGCGGGCCACTATCTCCTTGCCTGTACCATTCTCACCAATTATTAACACGCGTGCATCGGTAGGAGCCACTCGTTCAATTATGTCTTTTACTTTTTTAATGGCTTCTGATTCACCAATGAGCTCATAGGATTTATGAATCTTTCGTCTGAGCCGCTTTGCTTCTTTAACCAAATCCTTTTTTTCCAAGGCATTACGTACAGCAACAAGCAAACGGTTCAAATCCAACGGTTTTTCCAGAAAATCATAAGCACCTTTTTTCAACGCTTCCACAGCTGTGTCCACAGTTCCATGTCCCGTTATTATGATTATAGGCAGTTCAGGATTAATTGTTTGTATCTTCTCCAGCACCTCTATTCCGTCAATTTTAGGCATTTTAATATCAAGCAATATCAGATCAAAAGTGTTTGATTTAACCTTTTCTATAGCCTCGAAACCATCTTTAGCCAGCTCTACCTGGTGTTTTTCATATTCAAGAATTTCTTTAAGTGCTTTACGGATAGCTTGTTCGTCATCTACGACTAAAATACGGGACATAGTAATATAATTTTTGCAAAGTCTGTTTTACAAAAATACTTTTTTATGCTAAAAAATAAAACTTTAACTATTGATTACCTGTGACTAAATATTCCTGGGAGAAGGGTATTTGCTCTATTTTACCCTTGAGCAAAGACATTCGCAAAAGGTAGATATTCTGAGCATTAACAGTATCAGTCATAAGCAAATTACGTGAAATGCCTGCTAGCACAATTTCTTTATCATTAATTGGGTAAACATCAGTAATTCTGACCTTGTCAAAGAATCCGAATCTTTTGCGCAAGAATAGTTTTCCTTTACTATTAAAACCATACACTAATGAAAAATTTCTCCTTGTATAAATACTTAACAACAACATCCCATTATCCAGGGCTCTAAGCCTATCAATGCTGCTAATCATCGTTCCAGGATAAAATTTTATAACAGCTATTTCCTTGCCATTGGTGTCAAAGGCATATAAAGCAATTCTACATTTCCTTTTGTTGGTAAGAACTGCCACCCAAATTCTATTACCTGCCACATCAATATTAAACCACGTATCATTCCACGACACAGGTGCAGATGAAATTTGCTGTTGCCATACCAGATAACCTTTCTGATCAAGCGCCACTAATTTTATTGTCCTGTCACTGAAACTATAAAGCTCTATAATAATCAAATTTCCCATTAACATAAGATTCCGTGGGACCAAGGAGTCCTGTAAAACATCGCCTTCCAGGGCAAAACTAAACAACTTATTTAGTCTACAGTCACGTTTTTCCACCACAACCCTAGCATGCTCAATTGTACTACTATACAAATATTTAAGCAAATACAAATCACAGCCATCAGCCACCACATCCACATAAAAACCATTCTCGTCGGTTATATAATACGGTTCATAACTTCTCGAACGTATAAGTGTGAGTACCGGAAAAGTCAGATAATTATTAGGGGAATTACCTCCAACCAGAATAATATCATCACCAGTAAAGCTCACCCCACCAAGCTTACTATGTCGATAATCCACAACATTTGACGACACAATTTCTCCAGAGTCAAGGTCCACACGCAAATCAAAAACATATTGGCCTTCTGAAGGAGCTATCAGATCCAGCAGGGAACTGCTACGCTGAACAATGAATACTCTATCCAGATATTTTCCTGTAACAAAGTTATAGGCCTGCGGATTAAAAAACGTCTCATGTACAAATAATCTAGCAAAAAATACAAAGAACAACAACAGAACGACTATCAGAATTGTAAATCTTCTTTTGCTCTTAACCTTTATCTCATCCAAAATTTTCTCTTCCCGTTTAACTTTATTCCCTGGCAAAATTGGCTTTTCTTCTTGTGTAGTTATCTGTTCTATCAAGGTTTCCCTGGTGTTTATTGTTGCCTGGGCTAAAATTTCTTCCAGTTGGATCCATTCCCCAAGCCACTGCTCGACAGACTCATATCTATCCTGAGGATTAAGCATTGTGGCCCTGCGAATAAAAGGAGCAAAAAGATTACCCTCGCTCGCCTCAAGATACTCCGTTTGGTTCATTACATTACGTAAATTCTCAAATCCAGAAACCTGGGAAAATGGCATCTTACGCTCTGTCATAGCATAAAGCAATGCACCCAGGGAGAAAATATCTGAACTAGCTGTTATTTGTTCCTCTGTAAACTGCTCCGGACTATAAAAATTGTAAATATCGATGTTATCCTGACGAATGACAAGGTTTAATGAAGGGAACAAAATATTCTTTATTCCATAGTCCTCTATCAAAACACGGTCATTCTCAACTAAAATGTGGTCAAAATCAAATTCTCCATTTAGCACATCCTGGCTATGAGCATAAGCTGTAGCCTTTAATATCTGAGTAAAAATATTATAAATTTTTAGCTCATCAACGTCAGCATCATCAAATAAGTCATAAATTGACGAAAAGTTGGAATCCTCTGTGACAAAAGCAAATCTACCTCCCTCACATACAAAATCAATATAATCAACCAGATTGGGATGGCTTAAATTTAGAAGTTTCTCAGCCCAAGCATAAAAACGACTATCAAACTGACTATCAATAAACTGTGTTTTTACTTCTTTTAGAATAACTTCTGTGTTATCCTCTTGTCTAAATGCTAAGAAAACTTTACATATATAAGACTCCTTCAGAAGATTGACGACCTTGTAATTCTCCATATTACAATCTTTCAAATCATTTCATAAAAATACAATAAAAACAAAGAACAAAGGCAAAAGTTTGACGAAAATATTCCTGGGGACACATTTAAAATCTATAAAAAATTACAACAATCTACTAGCCAGTTCTGCCAGATGACTACGTTCACCTTTGTACAAATGGATATGAGCAAAAATCTCCTGTGCTTTCATTTTCTCTGTCATATACGAAAGTCCATTTGATGTAGAGTCCAGATATGGGGTGTCTATTTGTTCCACATCACCGGTAAATACCAATTTAGCACCTTCACCAGCACGGGTAATAATTGTCTTAATTTCATGTGGTGTCAGATTCTGCGCCTCATCTATTATAAAAAATATATTAGGCAGACTGCGACCACGTATGAAAGCCAGAGGCTCAATAATTAGCTGTTCTTCTTTGAGCATTTTATCAATTTTATCAGCAGCTTTACTACCCAGACCTGCTGCTTGCTTGATTACCGTGAGATTATCAAACAATGGCTGCATATAAGGACGAACCTTTTCTTGCGCACTACCGGGGAGGTATCCCAGGTCGCGGTCTGCCAGAGCCACAATTGGACGTGCAAGCATTATTTTCTGGTATTTATTACTCTGTTCAAGTGCAGCAGCCAGGGCCAGCAGGGTTTTTCCTGTACCAGCACGGCCTGTCAGTGAGATAAGCTGGATATCATCCCTGAGCAAAGCATCCATAGCAAAAGTCTGCTCTGCATTACGAGGTTTAATGTGATAGGCATAATGTTTCTCTACAAGGCGAATAACATTGTCCCTGGCATAATAAGTAACCAGAGCGTGATTACCATTGCTTTTGAGAATGAAATAATCATTAGCCACAGGAGGGTTGTCAAACTTGCACACATCCAGGTCCAGATATCCTTGCTGGTAAAGCAGGTTTAGCAGACCTGGGTCAAAATTATCGAATGTATTTGTCTCAGAAAACAATTTTTCATAGTTCTGCACCTTGTCTGTGCGATAATCTTCTGCTTGTATGCCAATAGCTTTAGCCTTCAGACGCAAGTTTATATCGCGGCTAACGAGTATAACAGGCTCATCTAATATATTTCGCAGATGGTCTGCTACAGCCAATATACGGTTGTCTGCAACTTTCTCAGAAAAAGCGCCCTTATATGTTTCGGACAGTTCCTCGTCAAAGAGGATGAATAATTTCCCACGTCCATTTCCAAGAGGCACTCCTTTCTGGAAGTCTCCTTGTTCTGACAGCTTATCCAGCTCACGCATTACCTGGCGTGCGTGATAGCTGAGTGTATCGTGACCTTTTTTGAATTTATCAAGCTCTTCGAGCACTGTAATAGGCAGCACAATATCATTGTCTTCGAAATTATAAATAGCTTTGAAGTCATGAAGTAAGACATTCGTGTCAAGAACAAAAGTTTTTTTCATTGCTTTAGTTTTTTTAGTTTTTTCCCTGCTTCATACACACGTCGGTATATCTCCTGTGCCCACCACTGGTCTGATTTTCCGCTTTGTTTTATTTCTTTCCAGCTAATAGGCTCGAGCGTGTAAATAGATAAATTATAACCATATTGCCTGATCATCTCGCGTGGTAGAAGCATAGTTTCGATATATAATTTTATACCTGAAAGCTTACGTAATTTAGCTATTAAATAGAAAAAAAACGAATTTCTACCCGAAATAAAACTTGGTACAATGTCCCTGTGATATTGGACTGATTTTGTGACAAATGTTTTTTTCCATTGTGGGTCTCTAATACGCAAGCCAATTAAACGGGAGACTTCACCAGATGGGAACATCATAACTGGTATATCGGATGCAAAAAGCTCATTTAGCTGGCGTGCACGCTCCTTGGGATTGGTACCAAAGACATTAACACCCGTAATAACAGAGTGCAGATTGGGTATGTATTCGAACAGCTCATTAGAAGGTGAAACTCCACGTCCATGATGATGATACATCAGATCCATGTGTGCCATAGCATCAATGCCTCCTAGAGGATGATTAGCCACATAAACATAACGTCCATTGGAATCAATGTTTTCGCCACCAAGGAAATTGACTTTGACCTTTAATTCATCATAAAGGACAGCACGCAGAAAATCAATACCATCCAGATGCTTACATTTGTTGTAAATTCTATTCAGGTCTTGCTCGTGGATAGTATTTTTGACAATGCGTACTGCCCATGAGGGTAAATTCCTAAGAAATTTGTTATTACTTTTGCGAATAAGAGGCTCAACATCAAGCAGTTTAACAAAATCACCCATACCTATATGTTTAAAAATTCTATTTCTTTTTGCCAGAATAATTTTAAAGAATTTTGCTCAGGAATCTCCAATATCAAGCGGCCATATTGATCAACGCCACGGATTTTTCCTCTGAAGACCTTGTTATCTGCACGAAAAGTAGAAATCTGGTCATACAGATATAAATGAGCAAAATAAAAACTATCGACTCTATCAAATTTATGCTTTCGAAGTATATCAAGCCAATAAAAAACCTTGTACACAATCTTATCCAGCAAATAACCCAAATCATAATCCTTTCCTGTTACCAGCCTCATAGACGATGCCTTAATTCCATGTGGGAACTCAGTTTGATTAACATTAAGGCCAATACCAATAATTGAGACTTTTATCTTTTTGTGAATAGAGGAGACAGTATTTTCTATCAAAATTCCAGCACACTTCTTGTCCTGGCAGATAATATCATTAGGCCATTTGATACTGGCCTGCACTCCAAATTCGTCCAAAAAATCAACAATAGCAGTAGAAGCAGCCTTAGAAAGATAAAATGCCTGGTCAATAATCAAATAATCAGGAATATGCACAATTGTAAAAGTCAAGTTTTTTCCATTGTCCGACACCCATTTGTTAATACCCACTCCACGTCCCCTTGTTTGGTACTGCGCACAAATCACAGTATTATTAATCTCCTCCAGAGTATAAATCTCCATTAAACGGTGTGCAAAGTCGTTTGTTGAATCTATTTCTTTAAGTTTTAGATAGTTAATCATTTAGATGTTATTTTTCACATAACCAAACACACGCCGGATAATGTCATAGCCATATTTGTAAGGATCCTTACGAATCTTCTTTTCCTCCTGTCCTATCATGTAAAACAAGCCATCGAGAGCCTTATTTGTCACATAATCGGCCAGAGTGTAATTAATCTTTGGTTTTCTCAGAATAGTAGCCACATAATTATTATAATATTTAACAGCTGTGTTCCATGCGTCATTAGCCGAGAAACCCAGGCCCAGGTCACGTCCTAAAGCTGCTTCCATCTTAGGTTTATAGAGGTTAAAAAGCTGTGGTCTTGTCTTATACTCCATATAATGAGTAGCAGCGAGGGAATCAAAGCCCTGAGCCTTGTGTGTGACATCCTGTCCCTTGAGTATATTATACGCATCGACTATACTCATTGTTCGGATAGTATTCACAAAAATTGGTTTTGCCTCAATAGCGGCTGCCTCAGCAGAGCGGTTAATAGACAGTACCACGTCATCTACCTTGCGCTGTAAAACTTTGTCCAGTCCCAGGCGCTTGACAGTACGGTTATTCATAGCAGTATTGAGAACATTCTGTACATCAGGAGGGAGGAGAATCTTGACAGCCATATTTCTGAAATAGCCATCTTTTTTATGCAATTGATTAACAGCATATTCTGTGCCTACCTCAAGAGCTTTTTTAAGTCCCTGCACCACTTCTGACTGACTAGGAGCAGAGGATCCAGCAGACTGCTCAAGGGCCTGCATTAACACATCACAACCTGTGAAAGAAAAAATAAGAATAACACCCAGAACAATTGCAAGAAACTTTTTCATAGCTTTAATTTTTTAAGATTGGTATAAAATCGTAATTTTGGATATACTAAAAATAAGCCTTTATTCTAAAAAAATAAAAAATGTTTTATCTAATTGGCACATCAGATACAGTGGCCATACCTTCTATTATACCGCCTTCTGCCTTTGTGCCAGATTTTACACGAAAATTAGCTAATTACCTCAAAGATATTGCATACATTCATAATGTGCAGCACACAGAAGATACAGTCAAATTTTCAGGTAGTCCTTTCCGGTTTATCTGGAATGGTTGGAATATTTTTAACCCTGTATCCCATGGCATTTTCACTGCTTCTGCCACAGGCTCAGTCCTTACTGTGGAATATAAGATCTTCTCCATAGAATTTCTTATCTATAGCATTATTTTCAGCATTATTGTGTTTTCTCCATTGTTTTCGTCCCTTATGTTAAAGATAGTATATTTACTGATTATCTGGTCATTATATATTTTTCACATTTTCTGGGTTAGATACAGGTTAAACAAGTTTCTCAAAAGACTGGCAGCCAGGGTAGTCGAGGAATACATGGATTCATTACGCAAGTTGGAAGAAGAAAATGCGCTTGGTTAAAAAAAATCTAATTTTAAAGTGAAAAATTTGTTTGGTTATTGAAAAAAAAATATCTTTGCAAGCCGTTATAAATCAAATTTAAACCAAAAAACAAAACAGAACGTATGTACAAGAATCAGTACGAGACCGTTTTCATTTTAACTCCCGTTTTATCTGAAGATCAGATAAAGGAAACGGTCGACAAGTATCGCCAGTTTATTTTAGACAATGATGGCGAAATGGTATGGGAGGAAAGCTGGGGAATTCGCAAGCTGGCTTATCCTATCCGTCACAAGACAACTGGATATTATCATTTATTCGAGTTCAAGGCCAGTCCAGAATTAATTAGTAAATTTGAGACCCAGCTACGTCGTGACGAACGCGTTATGCGTTTCCTGACTGTTAAGCTTGACAAGAATGCTATTGAGTACAATGAGCAGCGCCGTAAGCAGATTCAAGCACAGAAGAAAGAAACTGAACTTGAATCATAATTAATTCTCTATATTTTTTCACACTCAAACTAAAAAAATCCATAAAAATGGCAGTACAAAATACAAATTCTCAGGATGATATCAGATATTTGACCCCTCCTGAGATTGAGTTTAAAAAAGTAAAATACGACTACTTCAAAAAGCACGGCATCAAGCACATTGACTACAAAGACGTAGAGCTTCTCAAGCGTTTTCTCAATGATCAGGGCAAAATCCTGCCACGCCGTGTTACTGGAACTTCTCTGAAAAACCAGCGTCGTCTGGCACGTGCTATCAAGCGTGCCCGCCAGCTGGCTCTTTTACCTTATGTTACAGACTTACTCAAATCTTCTCAACACTAAAAAATAGTTAACCATGGAAGTTATTTTGCTACAAGATATGCCAGGCCTGGGTCATAAAGACCAGATTATCCGGGTAAAAAATGGATACGCTAACAATTATCTTATTCCAAAGGGTATAGCTATTCTGGCTACACCTTCGGCCAAGAAACAGCTGGAAGAAAAACTGCGTCAGCAGGCTCGTAAAGAGCAGAAACTACGTGATGCAGCCCAGCAGCTACGCGAGAAGATTGAAGCAAAGACTTACACAATCAAAGTCAAAGCTGGTGAAAAGGGTAAAATTTATGGCTCTGTTTCTAACATCCAGCTTGCAGAGGCTCTCGCAGAGAATGATATTGAGATAGACCGCAAACAGATAGAAGTAGATCACATCAGGAAAATAGGTAGCTTCGAAGCAAAAGTCCACCTGTTCAAAGACATCTTTGCTACAATGAAATTCGAAGTTGTACCTGAGGAATAAAACTTCTTTTTTTTACTGATAAAAAAGGAGGCTGCCATTGGGTAGCCTCCTTTTTTTGCACGCAGCAGAAAAGGCATCAGCCAAATATCCTTTTTAATCTATCCAAGGCCTCTGTTACCACAGAACGAGGAGCTGCAATATTCATCCGGAAAAAATTCTCTCCTTGCTGCCCAAAAGCACGTCCATCATTAAAGCCCAGACGGGCCTCATTTATAAGTTTATCTTTAACATCATCGTGGCTCAAACCTGTGCCAGAAAAATCAAGCCACAAAAGAAAAGTAGCCTCAGGACGCCACACCTTTATAGAGGAAATGTTCTCTCTGATAAATTGTACAGTGTGGTCAATATTCTGCTCTAGATATTGCAAAAGACTATCTAACCAGGCATCACCCTTTTGATAGACTTGTTCAAATGCAATGTTCCCAAAGATATTCCCTAGCCACAGGTGGGCTGCATTGAGCTTTTCATTGTAACGCTCCCTCAGTTCTGTGTCAGGTATTATAACCACAGAAGTGCTCAATCCGGGTATATTGAAAGTCTTGCTTGGAGAAGTAGCTGTCACTGTTATCCGTGCTATCTCGGGTGATAGGCTCGCAATAGGTGTGTATTTATAGCCACTATAGACAAAATCTGCGTGTATATCATCTGATACGATTATCAAGTCGTTGTCCAGAGCAAGGCGTGCCAGCCCGTTTAGCTCCTCCGCTGACCAGGCCCTACCAACAGGGTTATGAGGATTGGCCAGAAAGATTAGTTTTGTGTGCCTGTCAATCTTCTGCTTCAGGTCATCCAGATCCATTTTATACCGGCCGTGCCCGTCACGTATTAGTGGATTGACCACCAATTGACGTCCCAGACCTTTAACTGTCTCAAAAAAAGGCGGGTAGACAGGAGGCTGAATAATTACCCTCTCTTCTGGCTGCGTGTATGCAAGCACTGACAAGGCTAGAGCCGATACTACCCCAGGGCTAAAAGTAAGCCAGTCGAACTCAACATCAAAACCATAACGGCGGGCAGCCCACCTCTGATATGCCTGATAAAAAGAGCGGGGGCGAAACGTGTATCCAAGAATTGGGTGGTCCAGACGCTGCCGTAATGCCTCCAGCACAAAATCTGGTGTTGCAAAATCCATATCTGCAACCCACATTGGTAGAATATCCTCACGACCAAATACAGCCTTACGTCTAACATATTTTATGGCTAATGATTCGCTACGGTCTATTACACGATCAAAATCATAATTCATGTGCATAACTTTATTTTTTTATTTCGTCTAATAATTTTGTCATCACCTCTGTGGCTCTGCCCTGAAGGAAAATATCTGTAATACCTTGTGTGGTATATTCCGAAGGTTCGAGATTAACTTCTATAATTGTGGCCCCACCTGCCTTAGCCTCCATTGGTATCATAGCTGCAGGATAAACAATACCTGTAGTCCCAATAACCAGCATTACATCAGCTCGATGTGCATGATCAAAAGCTTTAGTATAAGCCTCAGTGGGTATAGGCTCGCCGAAGAACACAAAATCTGGCTTGAGCAAGCCTCCACATTCAGGACAATGGGGTGGCTGGTCTGTTATCTCTATGCGTGCCACTTCATATTTTTCACCACACTTCATGCACACAAAGTAACGTGTATTGCCGTGAAACTCAATAACTTCTTTATTACCAGCAAGAAAATGCAAATTATCAATATTCTGTGTTATAACTGCTTTGAGCAATCCCATTTTTTCCAGCTCTGCAAGAGCAAGGTGTGCTTTGTTTGGACGTGCGCGATCAATAACGTCATAAAAAACATTCCTTAGCTCCAGTGCAGCCTGTGGCCTGGACACATAATAATCAATGTCAAAAATTCTGGGATCATATTTATTCCATATTCCATTCTCTCCGCGAAAAGGTGGAATACCACTCTCAACAGAAATTCCTGCCCCTGTGAACGATACAAGATATTTTGATTTTTTTATTATATTTACGGCTTTGGAATATAAAGAATAATCCATTTTTGAATTATTTTTGTAAAATAGAATGTTTTTAATTTACAAGTTATTACATTTTTTTTATTTTTACACAGATAAAACTATCAAATTCTATGAATAATGGAAAAAGATTTGAAAAAACTTTTCACTGAAAAAGGGCTTAAAATGACTATTCAGAGGGTGGCGATACTTGAGTATCTTATGAACACCAAGACTCACCCTTCTGCTGAGATGATTTACGAACATATTCGTAAAAAGTACCCTACTATTACGCTGAGCACCGTGTACAACACACTGGAAACTCTGGTTAACAAGGGCATTATTAAAAAGATACCTACGTTCTCAGGTATTTCTCGTTATGACGCAGATCTGGATCCTCACATTCACATTGTAATGGGTTCGGATAAGAATGTAAAAATTAAAGACATCTATGACGAAGAACTTATCAACCAGATCCGCCAGGAAGTAGCAAACAAGCTAAATCTCAGTATTGATGACAACAATATTTATCTAATCATTGAGGAACGCAGACAGTAGGATCAGCTTTTGTGGATTGCATTGTACACATCCACGCAGCGGCTAAGTATAGATTCTGTTTTATCCATCTGCAACTGGCTAGCCGCATCACTCAGAGCCTGGGCAGGATTTGGGTGGACTTCCATAAACAGCCCATCTGCTCCTGTAGCAATAGCTGCAAGGGCTAGTGTCTCTATCATTGAAGGATCGCCTCCTGTCACACCTACTGTCTGATTAGGCTTTTGCACAGAATGCGTACAATCTACAACAACAGGCACACCGATCGATTTCATAATAGGCACTGAACGGAAATCTACTACAAGGTCATGATAGCCAAAGGTAGTGCCCCTCTCTGTCAACAGCACCTGACGATTGCCTGTGGAATAAACTTTTTCTACTGCAAAACGCATTGCTTCGGGGGACATGAACTGTCCCTTTTTTATATTCACAGGTTTACCCGTACGCCCTGCTGCAAGAAGCAAGTCAGTCTGACGGCACAAAAAAGCTGGTATCTGTAAATAATCAACATAAGCAGACACTTCATCAGCTTCCCAGCTCTCATGAATATCTGTGATAACTGGCACATCAAACTCCTCTCTCACACGTGCCAGTATACGCAGAGCCTCTCCACGGTCTATACCAGTAAAGCTACCCAGCTTTGTACGGTTTGCTTTTTTGTATGAGGACTTGAAAATCAGTCTAATACCCAGACGATCTGTTACTTGCTTCAAGTAGTCAGCAACAGTAAAAACAATATTCTCGCTCTCAATAACACAGGGTCCTGCTATAAGGAAAAACATGGTTACTCCTGTTTTGAATCATTACTCTTAGGCTTGACAGAAATAACATCAACACTATTGCGTTTCTGGATAGCACGAGACTTACGTCCTAAATAACCAGCATGATGACGCTTGGCATATTCCTCAGGTGTAAAACCAATTTTCTCAATCATCAAAGACACCAGTATATCTCCAATAACAGTCATTGTTGTAGTGGAGGTAGTAGGTGTCAGGCCCAGGGGACATACTTCTTTAGGACCACCTGTATATAGGAAAGCATCAGCACTCTGGGCTAAAATACTCCTGGGATTACCCGAGATAACAATCTTTGGTATGTGCACATCTTCAAATAATTTTTCTACCAGGTCAAGGAGCTGGACTATTTCCACAGTCTTACCTGAATTAGAAACCAGTAGTAACACATCATTTTGCTGAATCACACCCAGGTCCCCATGCTGTGCATCACTAGGATGAAGGAAAACAGCTGGTGTTCCCGTAGAACTAAAAGTTGTTGCTATATTAAGGGCTATCTGGCCTGCTTTGCCCATACCACTGGCTACTAACTTACCATTACGGCGATGAACATGCTCGTAAATAAGCTCTATTGCTTTCTGGTAATCTTCTGTAACTGGTATGTTAATAATGGCTTTTGCTTCGTAGCGTATGATACGCTTTATTTTGTTCTCGATCTCATCTTTCATTTCTTAGGCTTTTCGAGTATGAGTCTCAGTTGATTAGCGAGAGTCTCTTTTAAGTCCTTACGCTGGACAATATAATCAAGGAAACCATGCTCCAGTAGAAATTCTGACCTCTGAAATCCCTCAGGTAGGTCACGACCTATTGTCTGACGGATAACACGTGGTCCTGCAAAACCAATCAATGCACCTGGCTCTGCAATATTAATATCTCCCAACATTGCAAAAGAAGCTGTCACACCTCCAGTCGTAGGGTCTGTCATCACTGAAAGATAAGGTAGCTTAGCATCTGCCAGTTGTGTCAGCTTGGCTGCTGTCTTGGCCATCTGCATAAGAGAGAAAGCTGCTTCCATCATTCGTGCACCACCCGAACGACTAATTATGATCAAAGACATACGATGCTCTATACAATAATCTATAGCACGTGCTATTTTCTCTCCAACCACAGCACCCATTGATCCACCGATATACTCAAAATTCATTCCTCCAATAACCACATCCAGGTCATCAAGCTTTCCAGTAGCTATTGAGATAGCCTCTTTGAGTCCAGTTTTTTTCTGTGCATCCTGTATGCGGTCTGTATAACGCTTGCGGTCAACAAAATTCAAAGGATCGGCAGGTAAAAGATTCTCAAACAAAAGTTCATACTTTCCTTCATCAAACAGGAAATTGAAATAATCTACTGTGGGAATTCTATCATGATAACCACAACTCTGGCAAACACCTAGATTCTCTTTGTGCTCAATCATAGTGACAATCGTCTTGCACTTTGGACACTTAAACCACAAACCTTCTTTCATCTCCCTACGCTGTGAAGATGGGGTCAATATACCCCTTGTCATTCTTTGAAACCAATTACTCATTGGTGAAATTTTAAAATTAAAGAGGCAGCAAAAAACCACAAGCCACCACGGTAAAATTAAAACTTTTTCCTATGCCAAAAAAATTTTGCAGACATTTTAACTTAGCCCTCAGTCTAAAGACTGAATCATAAACACTTACCACAAACCACCTTGACTGGTGAGATTTTGACAAACTGAAAGAAAAAATAAAGAGCCCGCAGGTCTGTTTTACTGCGGGCTCCTGGTCGGGATGGGAGGACTTGAACCTCCGACCTCCACATTATCAGTGTGGCGCTCTAACCAGCTGAGCTACATCCCGTCCCTCACAAAAGCAATGCAAAAATATATGTTTGGAAAAAAAACTCCAAATTTTTCCCTGAAAAATTTTCTTAATTACGGCGTACCCATATAAACAGGCTAAATATCAACAAAATAAAACTTGTCACAACAATAGCCAGAGCCACAGACAGATGATCTGCCAATGCTCCTATCATTAACGAAATAACAGCTGTGAGCAAAGTCTTAATCTGATTTTGTGTGGAAACACCAGAGGCAAAAATCTCTGTCCTGAAAATTTTATTCAAATAAGCCACAGATATTGGTTTTCGCAAATTGTGGACAATGAAAATCAACATAAACACCACAACTGCCCACACAAGACGATCATAATGCTCAAGGATTCCTGATGTCATACCCAGCAATAATGCAATCACTAACAATCCATTTACCCAGAAGGCTAGATTGCTTTTTACTTTAAGAAGCTGTGAAGAACGGCGCGAAGCATAAGAAGTCAACAAATACACAACAAAATATACAATGCCTATCCACACTGTAATTTTCTGCTTACCCGACAGGGCCCCCAGCCACACTATAGGCAAAGCAAAAGCCATCTGCTTTATTAACGGCTGTATATAATCCTTCAATGCCTTGAAATATGCTTCTACCAGAGAGAGATTGGTCAAATGCCTCAACGCTGTCCAATCCTTAATAGTATGCCAGAACTCACCGAGTACCTCTCTTGCTGTTTGCTGCTTACCCTTCTTCTTTATACCTTTATCTATCCACGATGGATATGAAGCAATAAGCACAAAACCCAGTACATAAGGCACAATAGTATATAAATAAATAGAAGTATAATTTTCTGTGGTAAAAACTATAAAAGCTGCTGCCAGGGACGATAGAGCTGACCCTAGCTGTGAACAAGAGCGTGTGTGCCCATAATAATCAACTTTATAATCAGACCATCCTTTGACCTCAAGATAATGGTAAATCATAGCTTTGTTGGTCCCACTACGGAAAGCATCTGCCATACCATAAAATATTATTGCAATCAAGAAAATCCAAAAACCAGCACCAAAAGCAAAAATCACATAACTGATAATATACAGGATGTATGAAAAAAGCAAAGACTTCTTACGTCCCACAGCATCAGCCATCAAGCCCGAAGGTATTTCAAAGACATTTGTGGTTATCTCACGTGCTGCATACAACACCCCTATCTCTGTGAAACTCAAACCCTTGTATCGCAAAAACAGAATAAAAAATGGCTCAAAAAAACGAAGGTTCTTCAGAAAACCGTAAAGGCAAAACTTATAATATTGCACATCCTTGCGGTACATAATTCTCACTTTATCATTCTTTCGCCCAGGGAATAAATTACAACGTTCAAATTAAGATCAAAATTCCCTTAATCAATGATACAAACTAAGCAAAATCTAAATAAAAAGTGTAAATTTAAAACAATGACAGTTTTTTTGTCTTCTAAAATTTCTGTCTGAATTAGATAATAATTCAAAAATTTACGTGATGAAAGTACAATTACTCCCACAAACAAAAATGGGCAAATGGTCCATAGGGTTAATAGTGTGCTTTTTTCTAGCTATGGGTATATTTTTCGTCTTTGTATGGTCAGGTGAGAAAGGTGGTAAAACATTTTTCTCCAATCCCCGGTTAGCTATCCCTGTCCTTATTGCTGCAGCGACAGGTATTTTGTCGTTTCTGATAGGGATAATCAGCATTATAAAGAGTAGGGATAGAGCAATATTCACTTTTATTTCCTCGCTTATTGGTTTACTTGTCACACTGTGGGTTATAGCAGAGATTATTTCGGCACACTGAAGTTTCTAGTGTGCGTCGGTCATAACAGACTGATGTTATTAGCCATAGACAAAAGCAGCCAGACAGTCCTATTGTCTGGCTGCAGAAATATTCGAAGAACGAGCGTCAGGACAGCAAGTCCTTTATTTTCTGGTATGTCCTTTCATTCACAGGGACGAGAGGCAAACGTAGCTCATTCTTAATCATTCCCTTAATACTAAGCGCAGCCTTGACGCCTGCCGGGTTACCATCCTCAAATATTGCATTTGTCATTGGCAGGATCTTGTAATGAAGCTGGCGTGCCTGTGCATATTTGCCCTCCAGTGCCAGGCGTACCATCTGTGACATCTCCTCTGGGTAGACCATTACCACTACAGAGATAACGCCCTCCACACCAATAGAAATAAGAGGCAAGGTAATAGCGTCATCACCCGAAAGGACTGTGAAATCCCCTGGTTTGTTGCGAACAATCTCCATTATCTGGCCAAAATCACCAGAAGCTTCCTTAATAGCCATAATATTGGCATGCTCGGCCAGACGGAGCGTTGTCTCAGCACTGATATTAGACCTGGTGCGGCCTGGGACATTGTAAAGAATAACCGGCACTGGCGAAACTTCTGCTATTGCGATGAAATGTTCGTAGAGGCCACGCTGGTTGGGTTTGTTGTAATACGGCGCAACAGAAAGAATTGCATCTATACGGGAGAAATCACCACGTGCCTTGATGCTATTAATTACTGCCTGTGTGTTATTGCCACCAAACCCTGCAACAATAGGCAGGCGACCATTATTTACTTCAATAACAAAGTCAAGTACCTGATTACGTTCGTCCGATGTAAGAGTGGCGCTTTCGCCTGTGGTTCCCAGCACTACCAGGAAGTCAATACCTCCTTTTATGAGATATTCCACAAGGTTGCGCAAGGCCGGGAAATCTATAGTTTTATCTTCATTGAATGGTGTGACTATAGCTACACCTGTTCCGCGTATTTTTTTATGTGCCATATTATCTGGTTTTTATTATGGTTAAAAAATTAATGATCTGCTCGACAAAGCCTTCAGGTGATCCTGCATTTGTCTTTATTAAAATATCTGCCTGTGTATCATCAGAGAAATAAGGCATAGCCACCTGTGTGGTATTAAGGGTAGAAAGGAAATATTCCAAAACCATATTTCGCTCAGTATCATAGCCTATTACAAGATCGTATTTAACATTAGAATTTTTATCATGCTGGGAATCAAACCTGACATTACCCAGAAAACGGCGGTATCTTATGATGTGTGGCTGCGGTTGCTGTTGCTTTTTTTTTGTCAAAAGAATAAGATCCACATGCTTACCGTCTTTTTTTAATCTTTCTACAGCTCTGTGCACCTGTCCCAGATCAATATCTCTGTCACTGTCAGCCACCAGGCTAATGTGTTTAATCTGCTGGTAAGGCACAAAAGCATATTTATGTCTGGAACGGTTTTGCTTGGTTTTCCTGAGGATAAGTCTATCCCAAAAACTTAATTCATCCATGAATCTCAGCTGTGCTTTGTTCAAATTTAAGACAAATTTAAAAAAATAAATAACTTTACACACTGTTTTAAAAAAACGTAAAAACTACTACAATGCTCGAACTAGATTTTATCATAAAAAAAGCACTGGAAGAAGACTTACGCGAAGGCGATCACACCACACTTTCAATAATACCTCCTGACGCACAGGGATCTGCACACTTACTCATCAAAGATACAGGTATAATGGCAGGCATAGAGGTAGCCAGACGGGTCTATGAAATCTTTGACTCAGAGCTGAAGATGAAAATCTTCATTAATGACGGCGAAAAAATCAAGCCAGGGGACATAGCCTACGAAGTCATTGGCAGTGCCCGCTCTATACTTCAGACCGAGCGACTGGTGCTTAATATCATGCAGAGGATGAGTGGTATAGCCACACAGACCAGCCGTTATGTCCAGGCCGTGCAGGGTACCAAAGCAGAGGTATTGGACACACGCAAGACCAGCCCTTGCCTCAGATTGCTGGAAAAGATGGCTGTACGGATCGGAGGCGGACACAACCACAGATATGGGCTCTATGACATGATAATGATTAAGGACAATCACATCGACTTTGCCGGTAGCATTGAAGAAGCTATTGATCGCGTTCACAAATACTTAAAAGAAAAAAATCTTGATCTGAAAATCGAAATAGAAGTACGCAACTTTGATGAACTGGATCGCGTGCTAAATAAGGGTGGTGTGCATCGAATTATGCTGGACAATTTCACACCTGAAGAGACACAAAGGGCCATTGGACTTATTGCAGGCCGCTATGAAGTAGAATCATCCGGAGGTATCACCCTGGAAAACATACGTCAATACGCCCTCTCAGGTGTGGATTATATTTCTGTCGGAGCGCTAACACACCAGATCCATAGCCTGGACATGAGCCTGAAAAAGAATATTTAGCACAAAAAATATTTCTCAAAACTGTTGAATTAATTAAATAGCCGTTTGTGCAGAAAGAAAAAAATAAAACTTTAATCATCCTCTTGATAATCATCATCGTGAACAATGGCTGTGGCCTTTATATGAAAAAAGTTATTGGATATCATAATATCCAAAAGAAAGACTATCCACAAATTCTGGCAATACAGGATAGCACAACGAATTATCGGCATCTTAGAGTAAACAATGACTATTTTAAAAAAATAATAGAGCTAGAAATTCCTGACACAGTAAAAAAGTATTTCCTGCAACCAATCCAAATATTATACATTAAAGAAGGCAAGCCTTATGCTTTTGTTGCCAATTGTTTCATTAAGGGTAGTTTAAAAGGCTTGAAATGGACAGAAGACTCTTTTTTTAATTCTTTCCCACCTGGTTCTCATATTCCCAGGCATTATCTCAGCGAATTAACAAATCTTATGCATCTTGAGAGGCATAAATTAACGAATAATACTTTTGTTCTGCTCTGGTCTAATATAGCCACGAATGAAGCTTACAGAGCTTTGGATGCCCTGAGTTATTACATAACCAAAAACAAAATCACCGATGCCCTGGTTATTATCGTTAACACTGATAATACCTTTAAAGAAATTCTCAACGAAAAATAAATTACGGCAGTTTCTGGGAATTCTTTCCCAGAAACTGCCGTAATTTTCCATGAGTACTGACATGAGTGCATTGAAGCCTCCAAAGCTAAATCTATGCTACTTCATAGCATCAATCTTTTTCTCCAGTTCTTTGATACGTTTTCGGACCTGATCCAATTCTCTCTTGCGCACAAGCTGCAAACTCTCCAAAGTACTGTGGATCAATTCATCTAATTTTTTCTTAATATCATGCGAATATTTTTCAGTAGCTTGCTGAAACTCCTGTTTTATTTTCTTTGCATCTATCTCGCTAATCTTTGATTCTTTGACCAGAGTGTCGAGAGTCTCGCCCAGTTTACGTCCCAGATCTACAGTAAGACCTAGACTTATGTAGAAAAATTTTTCTAGCTGGTTCATTGTAATGAATTTTTTATTTATCCTTTTTGTCTGATGGTAGCTGTTTCTGCTCCAGCTTTTGCTCTAATTCTTCGAGTTTTTGCATTAGTTTGTCAAGATCTTTTTTCCTGGCAAATTTCATTTTTTCAACAAAATCTTTGATATAGTCGTCCATCTCTTTCTGAAGCTGGTCTTTTTTACCAGCAATATCTTTGACCATCTTGTTAATGTGTCCTTTCAGATCATCAAGGCTAACCTTGTTTTCCTTAATAAGCTTAGAGACAGATTTTTCCAGCTTTTCCACAGCAATAGCTCCCAGTCCTACTCCTGCATAAAATAAACGTGTGAAAAGGGATTCTTTTTTTCCTTCGTTGGACATAGTTCCATTATTTTACATTGGTAATCAAATTTACAAAAAATTTCAGGTTTTATTTTCTTAATAAATTTAAAGTTTAGAATTATTCTCCGGCTAGCAATGCACCTTTATCGTCTGGAAAATCCAATCCAGAAGGTTGCTGATAAACGACCAGGTCAAACAAAGAAGCCACTGCCATCAGATGCTCAAAAAGCTCAGATTGTATTTTCTCATAACGGCCCCAGTCAGTAGTAGCTGCAAACACATAAACCTCTATAGGCAGCCCTTTGTCAGTAGGACTCAGGTCCCGCACAAGCAAAGTCAGATCGTCACAGAAAAGCCCATCTTTAACCAGAATCTTCTCTGGCACCTGAATCTCAACAAGAGCACCTTTGCGAATAACTTCACGCCGAACCTTGCGAATCTTATACAAATAATTATTCTCAAGCATATAATAATCACTGTAATGCATCAGAAACTTTGAAACATTCTCAAGCACTGTCTTGCCGTCAATCTCCCTGATATAACGACGGACCTCTGTGCCCAGCTCTGCGACAAAACCGTCCACATCATCTATGACAAAACGCTCTACCTCCACATCATTATAGACAAATTTTTGCTTCTTGTATTTCTTGTAAACACGTAAATTAGCACGTAGATAGCGTTCAATATATTCCCTGTAGAGGCTAACATTTGTATATGCCTTACCAGTAAGTAAAGAATATTTATCGCTTTTGTCCGTGATATTCAGCTCTTTTTTTACTTTCCTGGCATAATCACTCATCAAAGGGATTTTCTCCATATTGGCCAGCAGATCAGGTTCTGCAACTTTTATGGTCTGCATATCAATATAAATAGCCCGCTTTATACGGCGGCCACCGGCCATCTGCATACCTTTCCAGTTGATAAAGGACTCCTGGATAAGCGCATAAGTCGGCAGAGTGGCTATTGTCTTGTCAAAATTGCGAATCTTGACTGTGGTAAGATTAATATCCAGCACATCGCCATCAATACCGCGCTTGGGTACTGTTATCCAGTCACCTTCGTGTACCATATCATAAGCCGACAGCTGTATGCCAGCCACAAAGCCCAGGATAGTATCACGAAATATCAACATCAACACAGCTGTCATTGCACCCAGACCAGCTATAATACTACCCGGCTTCTGGCTCAGAACTATTGATATTACCAGGATAATGGCAATTATAATCACAATAATTTTAACAACCTGGACATACTGTTTAAGTGTGAGACGGTAACCTTTTTTCTCGGAAATAATCTCATAAATATCATTCAACGCATTAAGGAAAGCATTAATAACGATTGTCAAAGCAATAATAACATAAATGGCCACAAAATCATCTACTATTTTAAGTATCAAAGGATTATCCGTAGCCAGAGGGGCAAGAAAATAAATTATCGCAGAAGGTATCAGATGCGAAAGGTTATTAAACACACCCTGCTTGAGAAAAATATCATCGTATTCGTTCTTTGATTTTTTTATAATCTTGGCTACGATCTTTATAATGACTCGCTTTGTCAGCCAGTTACCCAGAATAGCCAGCAGGATTATTCCAATGCCTAGTAATATTCCACGGGCTACTTCGGCCTGCATGCTGTTCAAACCCCACTGGTTAAGCAAACTGGCCAAATCTGCGCCAATATTTTTCATAATAAAAGTTTTTTACTTTTTTAGCTAAATTAGATTGTTTTACAACAAAAAACAATAATCATGAAACGTAAAGCCGTATTCCCAGGATCATTCGATCCTTTTACCATTGGGCATGAGCTGATTGTGCGCCGTGCCCTGAACCTTTTTGACGAAATAATCATTGGCATTGGTATAAACATTGAAAAAAAACATCTATTTCCGCTGGAAGTTAGACAGAAATGGATAGAGGAGATTTTTGCCAGTGAATCGAAAATAAAGGTTATGACTTACAATATGCTCACAGTGGATTTCTGCCGTCAGCAAGGTGCCAGGTTTATCCTTCGTGGGCTGAGAACATCTGCTGACTTTGAATACGAAAGAATTATTGGACAGATAAACAGGCAATTGGGTGAATTTGAGATCGAGACTGTTTACCTGCTCACCCTGCCCGAACACACTTATATCAGTTCAACTTTTGTGCGCGAGGTTATCAAATACAAAGGTGATATACGCAAGTTTGTTCCCGAAAACATAGCCCGCGATATTATGCAAAACTGGTATTAATTTTTTATCTTGGTTAAAAACACACCTATGCGCTGGATAATAATTTGCTTATTAACATTATTCTCTTACATGACCATAGCACAAAAATTCGAAAGCATCAGCACTGTATGGTCTGGTCAGGACGCCTGGGAACAATGGCGTATCAACTCTTCTGAGGGTAGCGGCAAATTACATACAATATGGCCTGACGATCCTTATGAATGGAGATTCTACTTGCCTGGAGATGATGGCACAATACAAGCGGTCTGGTCTGACGATGACTCCAGGTGGCGACTTTCTTCGGATAAATCCCACTGCCAGATAAGGCAAGAATGGATTGATGACTGGCATTCATGGGAGATAACATGCGACTCTACCGAGATAGATGTACGAACCAGCTGGAGCGGAGACGATGCCTGGGACGAATGGCGTGCTACCAGCAACCAGGGAGAAATACGAATACGGGCCCGCTGGTCTGATGACTGGACAGACTGGGATATTGACGACCAGATGAAGGCTCCTGTTTCGGAAAAATTAGCAGTAATATTTATCGCTATTTACACAGCACAAAAGATCGGTAAAAAACAACAAAAATGAAACTTTTTTACCGCAGATATGGTCATGGCAAACCCATGGTGATCCTTCATGGACTTTTCGAAATGTCCGACACATGGGTAGGCTTTGCCAAACATTGGGACGGAGACTTCCAGGTTATCCTCCCAGACATGAGAAACCATGGCTTTTCGCCCCATTCACCCGATCATAACAGCCAGGTCATGGCCGACGATATACTGGAGCTCACAGAGGAACTAAAACTTCGAGACATTATACTTATCGGCTATTCCATGGGTGGTCGTGTGGCAATGAACTTCACACAACGTTTCCCACACCTGGTGAAAAAACTTATTGTCATTGACATGGCGCCTGATAGATACAAACCCGGTGATTTTCTTGGCGAGCACTCATATCTAATGAAAATGAACCTTGTGCTCGACATAAACCCCTCATTATACAACTCACGGGAAGAGCTCCTCCGCGAGGTACAAAAATTCATTGACAATCCTCGCCTCACAGGTCTGATAATGAAAAATCTAAAAGCCCGCACAGGACGTTATGAATGGAAATTTAATGCTTTAGCGCTGAAAAAATACATAAATAACCTGCGTGACTATCCAATTGACATAAACCAACAGATAAATACACCAACCCTGTTTCTTCGTGCTGAGCAGAGCCCCTACATTGGAGAAAAGCAGATAGAAATAATCAAGCATGTTTTCACAGACCACAAGATCATAACCATTCCCGGCACAACACACTTTCTGCAGGTCGAGCGGCCTGGAGAGGTCATGCGTGCAATTGATGAGTTTTTACAATAACACAAAAATTTTCTCCACAAATAAACGAAGAGGCTGTCCTGCAGGACAGCCTCTTCTATGTGCATAATATGTATAAATCCACACTTTATGCTTTCTTTGCTTCGTAGAGCATTTTTTCACCTTTTTCGATAGCTTCCTCGATTGTTCCTACCATGTAGAAAGCTGCTTCTGGATATTTATCAAGCTCACCAGAGAGAATCATCTTAAAGCCTTTGATTGTGTCTTCGATCTTAACAAACACACCAGGACGGCCTGTAAACTGCTCAGCAACGTGGAATGGCTGTGAGAGGAAACGCTGAACACGACGTGCACGGTGAACGATAAGCTTATCCTCCTCTGTCAACTCTTCCATACCCAAAATAGCGATAATATCCTGCAGCTCCTTGTAGCGCTGGAGTATCTGCTTAACCTCAGTAGCCACACGGTAATGTTCTTCGCCAACAATTTCTGGTGTAAGGATTCGAGAGGTAGAGTCGAGCGGGTCAACAGCAGGATAAATACCAAGCTCAGCAATTTTTCGGCTAAGCACTGTTGTAGCATCCAGGTGTGCAAATGTCGTAGCTGGAGCTGGGTCTGTCAGGTCGTCTGCTGGGACATAGATAGCCTGGACAGAAGTAATAGAACCATGCTTTGTAGAGGTGATTCTCTCCTGCAATTCACCCATCTCTGTAGCCAATGTGGGCTGATAACCTACAGCAGAAGGCATACGTCCCAGAAGCGCAGACACCTCAGAACCAGCCTGTGTGAAACGGAAAATATTGTCAATGAACAGCAGTATGTCAGCTCCCTGGCCTTCGCCTTCACCATCACGAAAATACTCAGCCACTGTCAAAGCAGAAAGGGCAACGCGGGCACGAGCTCCTGGAGGCTCATTCATCTGGCCAAAGACCATTGTAACGTTGGACTGCTTGAGAGCCTCAGGGTCTACTTTGCTCAGATCCCAGCCGCCTTCTTCCATTGATTTCTTAAATCCTTCGCCATATTTCAATACACCAGATTCGAGCATCTCGCGCAATAGGTCATTACCCTCACG
>JALVRO010000185.1 GCA_027031265.1 Bacteroidales bacterium
TTATCGTTGTATCCAGCTATATACATTTAAGGGAGAAGTTGTCCTTGACCCTTTCATGGGAAGTGGACAGACTGCTCTTGCAGCATTGAAAACTGGTCGTTATTTTGTCGGGTATGATATTGAGCAGGAGTATATTAAGCTGGCCAGGGAGAGAATCAGATCAGAGATGAATAGTCTGTTTTAGCTGTCAGACCTGATCCAGGCTTTTTCGACTTTGTTTTGCCTGGTCCCTAAACTCAGACAGGGTCATGCCTGTTATTTGTTTGAATTGCCTGGATAGGTGGGCTACACTGCTGTAGTTGAGTTCATAAGCAATTTCCGAAAAATTCATTTCACCGTAAGAGATAAGTTCTTTGACACGTTCTATTTTCTGGAGGATAAGGTAGCGTTCGATAGTCTTACCTTCGGATTTTGAAAAAATTTCAGACATATATGGATAGCTTTTCCCAAGGTGCCCGGTTAGGTAGTCTGAGAAGTTTATTTTTTTACTGCCCAGTGTGTCATAGTGTATGTATTCAATAACCAGTTTTTTTATCTGTTCAATAAGGATTTGTCGTTGGTCCAGGATAAGCTCAAAGCCTACCTGCCGCAGCTCTTCTTGTATCCGGTCAATTGTTTGCTGATCAAGGTCTTGTTCGAGTATAGCCTGCCCGAGCTTGACTTCCTTGTATGGAATATTATGCCGTTCGAGGATTCCCTCAACTGTCATTACACAGCGTGGGCAGACCATGTTTTTTATGTACAGAATGTAGGCCATTAGGTAATGGTTTTGTTTGTTGAAATTATAAAGAAAAAAGCAATTTTACAAACGTTTAAGTACTTATAGTTAATGACTTTGTAGTTAGTGTGTTATGTGGTAAATGAACAGGTCAAAGTCATTCTTTTCCAAGTTTAAGGATTCTCAGGGCGCCGCGCATCACTATTACGAATACAATTGCACCCATTATAAGGTCTGGATATTTGGAATTAGTCAGGAGAACAAGCACACCTGCCAGTATGACACCTGTATTGATAATCACGTCATTGGAAGTAAAAATCATACTGGCTTTCATGTGTGCTTCCTGGCTATTGCTCCTGGTAAGTATCCACAGTGCGAAGGAATTTGCTATGAGCGCCAGGACAGAGATACCTATCATCATGCGGAAGTCTGGCAGAGGCTCTGCTCCGACGAAGCGCCGCACTACTTCTATGAGACCCAGCAGAGCCAGGAACATCTGGAAATATCCGCTCAGGCGCGCCACACGTTTTTTGCGTGTGATGGCAGAGCCTACGGCCCACAGACTCAAGCCATAGACAATAGCATCGGCCAGCATGTCCAGCGAGTCGGCCACCAGTCCCATGGAATTGGCCAGGAAACCGGTTGTTATCTCTAGCAGGAAGAAAGCAAAGTTGATACCCAGCACAGTCCACAGAAGCCGGCGTTGTTGCTGCGTGTCGTCTGGCTCAAATGTCTGGTTTCCTACGCTAGTGCTTTCTACAAGTCTGGCGCCCAGGTCAAGCTCTTCCAGCAGCTGGGTAATCTGCTGTTCGTCTGCGTCGTGGAAGACGTCCAGACGGCGCACCTCCAGGTCAAAGCGTAATTTGTGTATGCCTTGTACTGGCTGTAGCTTCATGCGCACCATGTTTTCCTCGGCTGCGCAGTCCATCTCAGGTATGTTGTAAACAGTGTGTTTCATGTGCTATGTGATTTTATTTTTCTAATGTAGTAAATTTTTAGCATAGAGGGCGTGTCACTAGCACCCCGCTATGGTTTGTGGCTGAAGTTACTTCTTCTTTAGCAACACATTAAGTGGAATAAATGTACCCACTTTCAGGCCCCAGGTAGGGTCGTCAATGGAGCGAAACGCGAAAATGAACATATTACCGACTTTTGAGAGCTTGATGTTTGGGCCGAACTGGACAAAGAGCTTCTTGTCCGCCGGCATATATTCAGCAGCCACGACCATTGACACTGGTACTTTGTGGTCTAGGCCGATGAACCAGTATTCGTTGAAGTTATATACAGCATTGACGAATGGTGTATAGCCGACAGATGTGTAGATGCGCTGGTTGAAAAGCGCGCCCAGCTCGGCGTGCAGACGTGTTGTCTCTTTTTTTTGACCGAGGTAATAGATGATCAAAGGGTTAACCCTGACGCCTGTGATGATGCGGTATTTTTCTTTTGTTTGTTGGCCTGCAGAACTTTCTTGTGCAAAGAGCCCTGCGGTAAAGAACATTAGTAAGAATGTGATTGTTAAGATTTTGTGTTTCATTGTTTTATGGTTTTTGGGTTTTGTGATTGTATTCTTTTATTTTTGGGATTTTAGTCATGCTCAGTTTCTTCCTTTTTCAAGTCAGAGAGCAGGTAATAAGCACCTTTGACTACTACTTTGGTTGTGTCGGGCATGGGACTGAGCAAACGTATTTCTACGTATCCATTATCTTCTGCTCCTTTGGCAATTTCTACCATGCGGAATGCGTAAAGTTTTTCCTCGCTTTCGTTTTCTTCGTGAGCTAAGTGTTCATGTTCTTCTTTAAGAGCCTTGTTGTCCACTATAAAGATATAATATTTCTCGCCTTCACGAACCACAGCATCAGCTGGTAGCGTCTTTGTGTAGATGCTATCAGTGTGTATATGGCCTGTAATATACATTCCTGGAATTAATCCTTTTTTACTGTCATTGATAGAGGCATGCACCTTGACGGCGCGCACGTCAGGTTCAAACTCTTTTTCCATAGCAAAGATACGCCCAGAGAGCTCACCATTAGGTCTGTTGGCTACGGTAAAATGTACTTTTTGTCCCACACTGACTTTGTGAATGTCTTTTTCGTAGACCAGTAAATCTGCATGGAGACTATCGTTATTTTTTATGACGAACATTGTTTTTCCTGGCTCCACATAGCTACCAACCTTGATGTTTATCTCGTTGACTGTGCCGTCTATCGGTGAGAGGATTTTTATTTCCGGAGTAATTTTGCCGCTAAGGACATCATCCGGGTTTATACCAAGCATTTTTAACCTCTGGCGCAAGCCTTCGTAGCGAGCCCGTGCAGTGAAGTATTTGCTTTTGGCCATCTGGTATTGCTTACCAGATGTTGCTCCCTCCTCAAAAAGCTGTTTCTGGCGTTGATAGTCCTTTTCCAAGAAATCAAGTTCATTTGCCACCTGTGCAAAGTCTTCCTGTAGTTTGATATAGTCAGGGTGCTCAAGGACGGCCAACACCTGTCCTTTGCGGACTTTTTGCCCGAAGAAAACTTTTATAGACTTGACATTTCCGCCTATAATGGCTGTAATTTCGGCCTGATTCTGCGGCGACATGGATAGCTGGCCTGTGGTCTTGACAACGGTTGTGAGGTTGCGCATCTGGAATGTGCCGATCTCTATGCCCACTGCTTTCATCTGGTTTTCGTTGAGAATAACCACATTTTGGGCATGTTCTTCGCCTTCCTCCTCTTGAGTGTGCTGGCTATTCTGCTGTTTGCAGCCTGCCAGTAGAATACCTAGAATAATTAGAATATATGTTAACTTGTGTTTCATTGTTTTATGGTTTTATTGTTTTTCAGAATAGTTTTAGAATTTACCAGTAAGATACTGCAGGTCAAAGATGGTTTTGAGATATTGGTTAACAGTAAAGATATAATCCTGCCGTGTTTTGAGGGCATTCTCTATGTTTTGTATAAATTGCAGGTAATCAATGCTTCCCAGGCGATAGCCCACCAGTGCTGCCTTAATCTGTTCGCTGGCTACAGGTAGGGCATTGTCCTGGTAATAATCAAGCATTTGTCTGAGAACTAAGAGTTGATTTAGTAGCTGTGAATATTGAGCTGCCAGTTCGGTTTTTGTCTGTTCATGTTCGTATTTACTTATTTCGTATCCCAGGCGGTTAGCCTTAACCTGAGCATGAGAAGCAGGACTAAGTGGTATGCTAATACCTACCTGCCATGAGAAATAGCCCTTTTGTCCATCTACATCTTGTAACGTGTAAGAAAGATTGAGCTTTGGCAGGAGCGAAGCCCTGCTGGCCTTCCATTCTGCCCCGGATACGACCACTTTGCTAGAGCTATATGTAAGGATTGGACTGCTCAGGAGACTGTCGGCTTGCCAGTTTTTAAGGCTGTCCAGAGCTATGGAACCGATAGCTGGTATTGTGTCTAACATCAAGAACTTGTTTAGCTGTATTAAGACACTTTTGTACCTGCTCTGGATATTTTTTATTTGCAGCCTGACCTGTGCATATTTAGTCTCTCCAGTGAGAAATTCTATTTTTGAGCTTTGCTGGCTTTTGTATCTGACTTCTGCTATTTTCATGAAATCTTTGTACAGACTGTCTAAAGTCTGGAAAAGAGTCCAGAGTTCACGGTATGTCCAGGCTTCTGCCCAGGCATAAGATACTTGCCTGAGCACACTGGCTCGGCTTAGCTCATAGTCTGCCTGGGCCAGTTGGATATTGGATTTTATAAGTCTGCTACGCGCAGGTATGCCGAGCAGGTCAATGCTGCTTTGATCAATGCCAATTATATTCCTCACTCCTACTGTCTGCCCGACTTCTTCGCCACCGGTATAAACAGATGTTTCTCCCAGGTCAACGGTAGAAGGACGCAGAGCCTGTTGCCGTTCTATGTTTATTTCTTTTGCCTTGATGAGCGGATAATTTTTGACTGCCAGGGATTGTGCTTGATTAAGGCTTATTCCTGGATATAATTGCTGCACATCAGTGATGTTTAACTCTCTAGTCAGGTTTACGTTCTGGGCATTGAGGTTAAAGCCTAAGAAAAGCATCACAACGGCCAGAGCGGTAGCTTTCAGTCCATTGCCATTAGCCTTAGAATTGTTTTTTCTTTTTTCAACCATAGCATAAAGAATAGGTAAAACGACCAGAGTTAGCAGTGCAGAGGTGAACATACCTCCGATGACCACGGTAGCAAGTGGGCGCTGTACCTCGGCACCTGCAGAGGTGGAGATAGCCATTGGCAGGAAGCCAAGGATATCAGTAGAGGCAGTAAGCAGGATGGGACGCACGCGTCGTTTGGCACCTTGCTTGACCATCTCATAGAAATCCATATCAGGGTTTTCGCGTCTGAGGTTATTCAGGCCATTGATTAAGACAAGTCCATTGAGCACTGCCACACCGAAGAGAACGATAAATCCGACGCCTGCTGAAATACTAAACGGCATACCCCTCATATACAAGGCAAAGACGCCACCCACTGCAGCCAGGGGGATAGCAATATAAATCATCAGGGTCTGGCGCAGGGATTTGACAGCAAAATACACCAGAACAAAGATCAGAGCCAACGACAATGGCACCAGTATTGACAGGCGCCGGGTAGCCCTCTCCAGATTTTCAAAGGCTCCACCATAACGGATATAATAACCTGGCGGGAGGGTCAGTTTCTGGTCTAAAATTTTCTGTATGTCCTCAACCAGTGATTTAATATCACGGTCCCCAACATTAACACCTACATAAATACGGCGGTTTGTGTTATCGCTGCTTATCTGCATAGGTCCAGGTAAATAGTTAATCTCTGCAACTTCCTTGAGTGGCACCTGTGAACCATTGGGTAGAGGGACGAACAGGTTGCGTACATCCTCAATGCTCTTGCGGCTCTCTGGAGATAGACGGACCACAAGGTCAAACATTTTTTCTCCTTCAAAGATTTTACCTGCAATGCCGCCACTAAAGGCGGTCTGGACTATTTTATTAAGCTCCTGGATGTTCAGGCCATAAAGTCCGAGCTTCTGTCTGTCATATTTTATTGTAATCTGTGGCAATCCGCGTGTGGCCTCTACTTTAATGCCTTGTATGCCAGGAACATTACTGATTAACCGCGCGATCTCCTGTGCTTTGTCTGCCAGTATGCCGAGGTCTTCTCCGTAGAGCTTGATAGCTATGTCTTCTCTAACACCTGTTAACAATTCATTGAAGCGCATCTCAATGGGCTGTGAAAATTCGTAATTAACCCCAGGAATCTGGCTAACAGTTTGTTTTATCTTTTCAATCAGCTCTTGCTTTGAGCTGGCTTTGGTCCACTGGTCCCGTGGTTTGAGAATAATGAACATATCGGCTATGTCCATGGGCATGGGATCCATTGGAATGTCTGCTACACCTATACGGCTCTGCACAGACTCTATTTCATCCGAGAAGGTCTGAAGCAAGAGTTTTTCTATCTTCGTGGTAGTGGCAGTAACATCACTCAGGGCTGTACCAGGCCTGAGAATCGCTTGCATGGCAATATCACCCTCATCAAGCTGTGGTAAGAACTCTGCTCCCATGCGCATGAAAGCAAGAACAGAAGCCAGAAGAAACAGGGTAGCCCCGACAAGTACCGATATTTTATGCCTGAATGCAAAGTTTATAGTACGCAAATACAGGCGTTCAAACCATTTTATTATACGGTCACCCAGTGTAGGTTTATCTATCTTTGGTGGCTGAAGGAATAGGGCTGCCATCATTGGTACATAAGTCAGGCTCAAGATCATCACACCAATAACGGCAAAACCGAAAGTCAGAGCCATTGGACGGAACATCTTGCCTTCTACTCCCTGAAGGGCAAGGATTGGTACAAACACAATCAGGATAATCAACTGGCCAAAGAATGCCGAATTCATCATCTTACTAGAGGCTTCTGCGGCGATTTTGTCCCTTTGCTCTGGCAATAATTTGCGGCCAATAAAGCTCTTCTTGTGCAAATAATAAATGGTATTCTCCACAATGATTACGGCCCCATCCACAAGAATACCAAAGTCTATGGCTCCGAGGCTCATTAAATTGGCCCACACACCAAATGCTTTCATCATTATGAATGTGAACAATAGCGCCAGAGGAATGGTGGAGGCCACAATTAGACCACCGCGCATATTGCCCAGTAGCAAGACCAGGACGAAAATAACAATCAAGGCACCGAGGGTCAGGTTCTCGGCCACAGTGCTAGTTGTCTTCTTTATTAGCTTGCTACGGTCAATGAAAGGTTTTATTTTTACTCCTTCGGGCAAAGATTTCTGGATGAGCTCTATACGCTCTTTGACAAGCTTAATTACTTCGTTGGAATTAGCACCTTTGAGCATCATAATGATGCCGCCCACTGCTTCTGCTTTGCCATCCTTGGTAAAAGCACCGTAGCGGACAGCACTGCCATAGCGCACTGTTGCTACATCTCGGATATATATAGGCTTCCCATTTACGTTTTTGACAAGTGTGTTGCGTACGTCATCGAGCGATCGCATTAATCCTACACCACGGATGAAATTGGCCTGGTGGTTTTTCTCGATATATGCGCCGCCTGTATTTGCATTATTGGCTTCTAGTGCGTTGTAAATATCAATAATGGTCAGGCCGTAGCTTCGCAGCCGGTCAGGATCTACTGCTACTTCATATTGCTTTTTGCGGCCACCAAAAGAGTTTACCTCTACCACGCCAGGAAGCATAGATAGCTGGCGCTTCACGATCCAATCCTGTATTGTGCGCAGTTTCATGTCGTCGTACTGGTCCTCATAGCCAGGCTCTACTTGAAGTGTGTATTGGTAAATTTCTCCAAGGCCAGTGCTGATAGGTGCCATAACTGGCTCACCAAAGCCTTGTGGAATATTTTCATTGACTTCTACGAGCTTCTCGCTGACGAGTTGGCGCGGTAGATATGTGCCCATGTTTTCTTTGAACACAATGGTCACCACAGACAGTCCAAAGCGCGAAATACTACGTATTTCTTCTACTCCGGGGAGGTTGCTCATAGCAAGCTCTACCTGGTATGTGACATACTGCTCAATGTCCTCGGTGCTAAGACCGTGGGCACGAGTAATGACAATCACCTGGTTGTTTGTTATATCTGGCACTGCATCTATCGGTAGTTTGAGTGCGGCAAAAATACCGCCTATTATTAGGCCTATAGTTAGCAGAGCAATAAAGGCTTTATTACGTACTGAGAATTGTATTATTTTGTCAATCATTGTTTTTCATATTTTTGTTTGTAAAAGGATACACCTATGCTTAGAGTTATGAATAGCGAAAATCAAAAGACCTATTAGCACATTGAAGAATATGGTCGCCCAAAGGTGGATTAACCCTTAATTTTCCCAAGTGTCTGACTTTGGCCAACACTAATAATTTAGTATCAGGAAATGCTTTCCCCCTAGTTTTAATTGTGCTAAAAAAGGAAAGTCTCTAAAGATTAAGCAGTGGGTGATCCCCGGGTAGGACTAACAGTGATTGTACATTCTGTGGAAAGAGGGGAGGAATAAAGATCTGTGAGTTCCTGTGTCCAGCTAATTGGTTTATCAGGAATTGTGTAAAGTGGTTGCGCAATGATGGTTGCCTCTATTTGCGCAAGGTCATTGGCTCCTTGAATAAGAGCATCGTTAAGTGAGAAGCAATGGTTAAACTGTCCCTGCTGTGAGGCGTGCGTCTCTATCACGTTTTGATAATGATGGTCATGGGGCAAGGCTGCATGACCAAATACCAGCAGTGTGAGTGTAAGTGTTAGTAATATTTTTATCCTGCTTCTCACAGTAGAAATTTTACTTTGTTATACAAAAAAAGACTATTTTGTCTGATTTTGCAAATGCAAGTCGTTAAAAAAAGCGAAACGAGACGTATAATAGTTTGGGTACTAGTAGTTTGCTTGTTGAACTGTGCAATTACAATTAGAGGGAAAGACGGTTTTAGTTTGTTCCAGGATAAACCTGGTTTGACTGTATCTTTTGCATGGACTGGTATGGTTTTTCACTGATACCAAGGTTTGTTTGTACAGATAAATTTGTGTTCGTTGCAATCTACCTAAAAATAGGTATTGTCCTGCTGGTAGATTGGTTCCATATTCGTAAAAAAAATTAAAAGGTATGAAGAAGGCTTTTATTCTCGTGATTACGCTATTGATCTTCGTCTTTGTCAGAGCACAGATTGGAGGGTTGTCAGCCTCAAAGCTTAATACACTCAGTGCAACAGTGGTGGATACGTGCAAGCTGGAGTTTGAGCCATCCCTGTCAATAGAGCAGGATATTCATGTGGTTCATACCAATGTTTTTACCCATGACACGACAATAGGTAGGACCTTTAACTTCAGGTTTACCTACGGAGCCGCGCGAAATCTGGAGATAGGTTTTTCTACTCCTGTGGATCTGGGGGATGTTTCGCTTGGAATGAAGTATAATTTTCTCTCGGGCAAGAAGGTTTTGATGTCATTGATTGCAGGTGTTAATCTGGCGATTGACAAACAGTTAGCTGTTAATGATTTTGGAGCAGGCCTGGTGACTACTCTGCAATACACTCAAAGCGCTAGCTCTGACTTTGAACTGGTCTACATGCACAACCAAATGGAACCCGCTATGAGCGGAGTGTTTTTCAATATGGACCATGGTTTGTACATAGGTAAGTTCCAGTATATTATTGGACTCAATTCCATGATTATTCCTTCTCACATGGAAGCTTCCCAGGTATGGCTCACTCCAGGTGTGACTATTGAGCCAGCACGTCAGTTTTTGATGGTTATTACTTATAATTATTCCTTTCTGGAGACAGATTTCCGTTCACAGGGTATTTCGTTTGCTCTGACTATAACACTGGATTAGCATTAAAGCATGGGATGAGCGAGGTAATGCCTTTCTCATCCCATGATGATTTTTTCGGGTATTATTTAAGTCCTGGTGTGTGTTTAAAAAACGGGATCTGCTCCGCAATTAAATTTATTTTTTTTGACACAGAACTTTCCATAGTCTGGGTTAAACAATCATGATTCCTGCACGTCATCATTAATTTTTAGCTCGCCCCTGCGTGGGCACCAACGCCGGGTTTTTATCAAGTGTGGGAATACTTCTGGTTTATAAACAGATTTGTCTTTAAGCACACGCAGACAGTCCTGGATGCCTTCCGTCATACTGGGGTGTGGATGAATTGTACGCAGTACCTGGTCAATACTGTTTTTCTGGTTAATAATGTGGGCAATTGACACAATGAATGATGAAGCTTGAGGCCCAGCTGCACGCATGCCCAGGATTCTTTCCTCTCCATCATCACTGGCCATTATTTTGACAAAACCACTGGTGTGTCGCATGGCTATTGCTCTATTAATTAGTTGATTGGAGTAAAAGGCCATTTTATATGGTATCCCTTTTTCCTGTAGCTGTTTTTCATTTAATCCTACTGCAGCTACTTCGGGCTTGAAAAACATCAAAGTTGGCATGTTGTGGAAATTCAGCGGGTATGAGACTTTGTTGTATATAGCACGTACAGCAAAGCGTCCTTGCATCTCGGCCACACTAAACAGCTGGGCTTCGCCTGTTATGTCACCAGCTGCAAAGATATTTTTATAACCATGCTTGTTTTGCACACGTAAGTATTCATCGACCTGTAAAAAACCACGCTGGTCAGATGTGACTCCTATGTTTTCAAGGCCCAGATCATCAGTGTTAGGAATGCGTCCAATGGCAATGAGTGCGACATCCATCTCCAGTACCTGGCTGTGGCCGTCTTTATAGTCCAGTACAACTTCCAGGAAACCATCTTCGTGCTTTATAGTACGAAGGTTGGCAGTGTGGTGAATAATTACTCCATTATCCTCTAGATTTCTGGAAACGAAATCACTCACATCATCGTCTTCGAATGGTATTACCCTGTGCTGGCGGTCCAGTAAATGAACCTCGGTCTGACCAAAATTAGAAAAAATCGTAGCATACTCAGTACCAATTATACCAGATCCTACTATGACCATTCTCTCAGGAAATTCACGCAGCTTGAGAATATCATCAGAGGTTATGATTTTCTGGCCATCAATTTTAACACCGGGTAGAGGACGTGGACGTGATCCTGTAGCAATCAAGAAAGCATCTGCTTGAATCTTTTCACTGCCACCAGCCCATGTTATTTCAATAGTTTGGTTATCCAGAAACCGGGCATGTCCGTGTTTGAGGGTGAGGCTGCGCTCCGCGAAACGGCCAGGAGCTAAGGTCTCTATCTGTGATTTTATCTGGTAAATCTTTGATTTGGCGGCGGCCCGTACGGCTTTTATAACGTCCTGAAAAGCAATCGTTATACTAGAGGCACGATAACCGCGGTCTGTTCGAGAAGCAATATCATAATCTTCGGACAGATGCCACATTGTCTTGGATGTAAGGGCACCATTCATTACGCCTGCTCCTCCCAGTGAGGACTTTTCGACAATACATACATGTTTGCGCATGTCAATAGCACGCATGGCAGCAGCAAAGCCAGCCGGACCAGAACCTATGACAACCAGATCATATTTTTCCATATAGTGATTTATTTTTTTCAAGTTAAAAACTTTGGTAAAGATGACAAAACAGAATTAATTGACAAAAAATATTGATTTTGATTAATGATGAAAATAGAATTCTTGTAGATTGACTTTTTTACTGACTGTATAAAAGTGAGTTAGAGTTTGTAGAAGTCTAGTGTTTCTTGCTATTGTCCAGCTTTTTTGACGAACGAATGTGTGTGCTCTATCTGATGGTAGTCGTGCGCAGGAGAGCGTGTGCATAAAAAAAGGGGCTTGCCACAAGCCCCTTTTTTTTGTGCGATGAGTTAATCTTGTTTACTCAAGAAATAACCTTCGGATTTAAACAGTCGAGTTGCCAGAGTTGCTGACTTGAAATAGGATCCGGGGTTCTGACTAGACCAGATAACATTTACAGCAGTGTCGCCCAGTCCTTTGACCACAATTTGCTTGCCGTCGGTCAGCTCGAGTGTGAGTGTCTTTAATGTTTTCAGGCCTTTGACCATACTATCAGGAACAAATTGCCAGCCCTGAAGATGGCTTATATCACGTAGATAATGCACCATCTGCAAGCTATCTGCTGGCTGTCCGTTCACTGACCATCTGGAGCCATCTCGTTTGAGGCTTAATGTCTGGCCATTTTCTGCAATTGCTATTGCCTTGATGTCCAGTTGATCAACATTGATAATAGTCTGGTCACGATATGCTCCAGGGTCGTTTATAAATGTAATAGCAAGTAGCTGAGGTACCAGATACACGTTTTTGTCACCCAGGACACGTACATAAGTGTAATAATTCTGGTTTTGACCATAATAAGGGTATTGTGTCTGGCTTGGTGTTGTTTTTATTTTTCCAACGTACAGGTGTGCCAGGGTTTTGTTTTTATTGTTGTAAACCAGGATATTAAGGCTGTTTGTGTCAGCTACACCATAGTTCGCCCATTGTTTGTGGTTGTTGGACACTACCTGTGTGGGGCTAAGTGATGTGAGGGTCTCCAGAATAGTGTGGATCTTATTCAGATCAGCAGGATAGTCTTTGCCGTCAGTTTGTACATACCATTTTTTGTTTTTGCGCAGCAAGACTACCTGTTTGTCCTGCTCGTGGCTGGGATAGAAGACGATTTTTGCAATCTGTGCTGTATCTGCTTCCACCAGTTGTGTACGGAAACTGTTTTTACTGCTGCTGGAGCTGAGAAAGTCAATTATGAGAGCCAATGTAGTGATAGCCAGTATTATAGCAAGTATTTTATTTGTTTTGGTCCACATAATTCTGTGATTTTAGTTTGTTTTGTTTAATGATATTCTGACGCCAACGCAGGAGGCCGAGAATTATTACCAGCAGGACTGGTAAAGCAAAGTTTAGGTATTTGACAAGGGCTTTTTTCGAATCACTCATTTGTTTGATAGGCTTGTAGCTTATGCCTTTTGTTCTTAGTTCTGAGATACCCATATCATCAGCCAGCCAGTCTATAGAGTTGACGGCCAGTGCAATGTTATCTGTTTTTTCGAAGCGTTCACCAGCTGGTAGCTGCATAAAGTCGCCGTCAGAGAAAACTACCATTTTCCAGGTTTTGGTTTGCAATGTTGTGCCTACAATGAGATGCTTGAGAGGAAAATCGTTCTGTGTCCATTGTCTCATTACAGTGAAAAATACTGGTGGATTTTCCAATCCAGTATGCTCGCTGCTAAAAGCAATGGGTGTGAATTTTATTTTGTTTGTGTCTCCCTGGTATTCCATAGGGCTAACAAAGCTCATTGCCACGGCTTCCAGTCCTTTGGTTATAGGGTGATTAGCAAATGTGCTTATTATGGGAAAATAAGGGAAAGATACTGACACAGGGAAAGGAAAACCTGATTGCTGTACCTGAATATTTCCACACTGTGCATCTATGATGAATTTTTGATATATTTCAAGGCCATATTTTCTGAGCCATGAATCCACTCCTGTTACTACTACGTTGCCAATAGGAGGATTTTGTTCGAGCTTGCCATCCACGGTGTTTAGTGCAATGAACAGTTTACCTCCACTCGAGAGAAAACGGTCTATGTAAGCAAGCAGACCTTGTGGGAGGGAATCTGTGGGTGCTATTATAGCTAGAATCTTATATCCGGTTAAATTGTAACTTGCTGTGTCGTAGTGATAAGGTACAGGATCGTAAAGTACGGATAGCGCATTGATAAATCCCTGCATCTTGCCAAAAGTAGGACAAC
>JALVRO010000186.1 GCA_027031265.1 Bacteroidales bacterium
ATCAGGACTGTTTTCAAAGAAAGGGAGGACACACGCTTCGGGTATAAAACATTTGAACTTTTTGTCAGCAACGAGGATGTGGACAAGGTGCGTCCTTATCTGGATCCGGACAATATCGAAGGATGGCGTACTGTAGCAATATGTCACCGTGAGCAACAGATACGTTATCGTTGTATTTTGCTGGAAGAGAGAGAGATTGACACAATGGTTATCAAGATCAAGGATATTAATTATAAACTTCAGGATATTTATTTGCTCACACCGGAGAAAGATTCTCTTCTGGCCAAAGAGATCTTAAACAAACTAGAAGGCTGGTTGCCTGTGGCTGAGTTTGATCAGATACACAAGGCAGAGATCCGTGAGGAACTTCTGACTAATAATGGGATACCTGTTATCATAAAGCAGGAAGGCGGTAATTTTAAGTTATATGTGCCAGAGGCTGATAAAAATACGGCTGTAGATCTTATCCTTGCGCACAAGAAATGGATAAAGGTGCGGACATATAATTCATTGGTAGAGGCACAGGCTGATCAGAACAGACTTTTGGAGCAGGGTATTAATGCCTCGATCGTGACAATGAAGGATAGCATGTTTCTTATAGGTGGGTATGACCTGTATGTCAGTGATGACAAGGTTCAGGATGCTTTGAAAATTCTAAGTCCAGAGGAATAAACGGTTTTGATTATGAGCAAAGAACTGGGAGCCAGGGTGGTGTCGGCAGTAATTTTTTTATTGGTTTTTCTGCTGGGTATGATAAACAAATGGTTTTTCCTGGCTGTGTTTAGTACTTTTATGTTTGTGATGCTGGAGGAATTCATTGGATTTGCCAGGATAAAAGGGTATAAGCCTCTTAGTTCGGCTATTTACCTGCTTGGAATACTGACCTTTGTGTTGATTTTTTTTATTGCCCAGGGTTATGCTGAGGTAAATGTGATTCTTATCTCTGTTGGGGGTCTGTTTCTGGTGTTCATTTCTGAGATGTTTCGCCAGAGTGACACACCAATGGAGAATGTTAGTTTTACTCTACTGTCATTGATTTATATAGCCCTGCCTTTCAGTATGCTGAATTTTGTTGTTTTTAATCCATTGCAGGGAGGGAAGTTTGATTTTCGCCTGGTGCTTGTTTTTTATGTAATTATCTGGGCTACAGATGTAGGTGCTTATTTTACGGGTTCTTTGATAGGACGTCATCCTTTGTTCAAGAGGTTTTCGCCCAAGAAGACAGTTGAGGGATTTTTTGGAGGTACTGTGCTGGCATTCATTGTAGCATTTGCAGTGGCCTTTTTCTTTGATTTTTTTTCGTATAAAGATGCTTTCTGGTTTGCGGCTATAGTTACTATCTTTGGTACTGTTGGAGATCTGGTGGAGTCCATGTTCAAGCGAAGTGTGGGGCTCAAGGACAGTGGTAAGATAATGCCAGGTCATGGTGGTTTGCTGGACCGTTTTGATAGCTCTTTACTTTCTATACCTTTTATTGTGCTTTATTTGTATATGTAAAAATTGTGCTATTATGAGAAAAAAGGTTGCCGTTGTTTATGGTGGTTATTCCTCTGAGCATGATATTTCTGTCAGAAGCGGTAAATATGTTGCCTCTGTGATCGACCGCAACGAGTTTGATGTTTATGAGGTACATATTAGCCAGAAAGCATGGATGGTAGAGGATAAGTATCCTATGGATAGAAGTGATTTTAGTTTTTACATTGATGGAGAAAAATATAGATTTGATGTAGCCCTTATCTTGATTCATGGGACACCTGGTGAAGATGGTCTGTTACAGTCTTACTTTCAGCTTATTGGCTTGCCTTTTGTATCATGTAATCCTCTTTGTTCTATTATCACGTTTAATAAATACTATTGCAATCATTATTTGCATGATCTGGGAGTAAAGATTTCTGATTCTATTATAGTGCGACCGTATGAGCAGGTCAGTGTCAAGCATGTTGTAAGCCGTCTGGGTTTGCCTGTTTTTGTCAAGCCCAATGCAGGAGGGTCCAGTTTTGGCACGACAAAGGTAAAGCAAGAAGCAGATTTGTTGCCTGCTATAGAGGCTGCCAGAAAGGAGTCTGAGGAGGTAATAATTGAGCGTTTTGTCCCGGGTAGGGAAATAACAGTGGGGGTAATACGCTATAATGGACAGATAAAGGCTCTTACACCCTGTGAGATACGCAGCAAGAAAGAATTTTTCGATTATGATTCAAAATATAATCCTGAGCTTAATGAAGAGATAATCCCGGCTCCTATCCCTGAGGATAAGCTGGTCGAAGCCATGAGAATATCAGAAAAAGTTTATAACTATCTAAATTGCAAGGGAATAGTAAGGATTGATTATATTCTAACCCACGACGGACAGTTTTATTATTTGGAGCTTAATTCTATCCCGGGTATGACAGAGGCTTCTATCGTACCCAAGATGTTACGCTATGATAAGGTAGATATCACCGAGCTTTATTCCCAGCTTATTTATGAGGTTTTGTGATCTTTACCTGTTTTTTGACAGTAGGATTAAACCATGGCATTTCTTTCCTGGTATAGCGTACAAGGTGTATGCGATTTACCTGGATATGCATGTATAGAGTCTTTGTATATCCCAGTAATGTCCCATAGATACGCAAGGGCTTGGGCTTGTCTTTGACAAAGATCTTGACTATATAATTGTGAAATTGATTGTCTTTGAAGTAGATAGTAGCGTCTGCTGTATCAATAGTGCTGTCTGCATATTGTACCATCATTCTCATAGCCAGGTTAGCGGTCTGATCATCACTGAATACTCTAATGTTAGCACCGAGTTCATATATTCCTGGCTTTGGGTTTTTTATTTCGAAAGGTATTGAGTCTTCTGAGTTGTCCTGGAAAGGAATGAGGTAGACGGTTTTACCAGGCCATAAGTTTTTCTTGGATAGTTTTTTGCGCTGAATGGAATCGAGGTAAAACATTTGTTTTTTCAGGCTGTCTGTGATAATATTGTACATATCAAGGAACTTGTCCAGGTCTTCCATGTAGAAGTCCAGCGTACGGCGGAAGTCCATGTAATTGATATTGTGCTTGCGCAGCACATAGTTGTAATAAGATTTGAGAGCATGATCATCAAGGTTATGGTCGTCCAGATTGGCAGTAATAAGCACACCATCAGTGCGGTGAAGGTCAAGGAGGAAGGACATGAATCCTTTTTTACTCTTTATTTTGCCGCGATATTTGAAGTCCTGGTGTGTCTTTTTACATCCAGAGGCTAATATGATGAAGCCTAGAAAAACGTAGATTAATAAATTTTTCATTTCTGTAAAATTTTCTGAAATTTGTTAATGACAAAATTACAATTAAAAACAGCAAAAATGGAAGAAAAGACCCAGTCAAAGAACACAATTTTGTGGATATTGCTTTTTCTTTTTGGTTTGATCATAATTTTCTTGGTTTATTCAAACCTCAAGACCAAAAAGCAATATCAGCAGACCATATACAATCTTGAGCGCACTGCTGAGGAGAAAGACTCCTTGCAACTGGAACTTGAGCAGATTTATGTTCAATATCAGCAGCTGAAGACCAATAACGACACATTAAACCAGAAGCTGGCGTCACAGAAGCAAAAAGTGGCACAGCTTATACAGGAGCTGCGTCATGTCAAGGCAACTGACAAACAGAAAATCGAACAGCTCAAACAAGAGGTATCCCTATTGCGTAATATTATGCGAAGCTATATCCGTCAGATAGATTCTCTGTACCAGAAAAACCAGATTTTGGTGCAGGAGAATAAGAAGATTAAAGAGCAATATACTGCTGTCATTGTTGAGAAGCAAGAGCTTGAACAGCAGACTGATAGTCTCAAGAAAACAGTGAAGATAGCTTCCAGCCTGGATGCCAGGCCTGTGTCATTCGTAGCACTGAGCAAGCGCGACCGTGAGACGCGTCGTATCCGTAAGGCACAGAAATTTCAGGTTTGTTTCACTATTCTGGCTAATAAGATTGCCCAGAAAGGCACAAGAAAGGTATATCTACGTATAGCCCGTCCAGATGGAGAGATTCTGATAAACGAGAATTCCAGCACTTTCACATACCAGGGCAAGGAAATTTTTTATTCTGCGATGAAAGAAGTAGATTATGAGGGTAAAGATACACAGGTATGTATCTATTACCTTAACAATACAGAGCTACCTGCTGGTAAATACACGGCTTATGTCTTTGTTGATGATAGGCTTGTGTTGACAACAGATATAAATCTTAAATAAAAATAGCATAGAATGATTGATTTAGATTTATCTCTTCCATACAAAGTAAAGGATCTTGAGCTGTCTTCGTGGGGGAGAAAGGAGATCAACCTGGCAGAGAAAGAAATGCCAGGACTTATGTCGCTTAGGGAGAAATATGCTAAGGTTAAACCACTCAAAGGAGCCCGCATCAGTGGCTCTCTACACATGACTATCCAGACAGCTGTATTGATAGAAACACTCATAGAGCTCGGAGCTGAGGTGCGCTGGGCAAGCTGTAATATATACTCCACACAGGATCATGCTGCTGCAGCCATTGCAGAACGGGGCATACCTGTATTTGCATGGAAAGGTGAGAACCTTGAAGAATATTGGTGGGCTACAGAAATGGCATTGACATTCC
>JALVRO010000187.1 GCA_027031265.1 Bacteroidales bacterium
GATAAACGCGAATCATATCTTCGGCATAAGCACTAATTCTGTGTGCCTGGTAATCATTGGCAGCATTGACATAAGAGTAGAGATTTATTACGCTGTCTACGGCAGGCTCCAGACTAAAGCTGTAGCCTGCCGAATCAATGTATTTCCAGCGGTTTAGCCTGTCGCTGATTCGGTCCAGCCTGTAGTCAAGACCAGCTATTATTGTGTGCCTTCCAGCTTGCGAACTGAGCTTTAGATGGCTTTGTACTACATTGGTTGATAGGTGATTACGGCTGTGTGCCAGGAAGTAGCCAACACCAATGTTTATTGTGCTGTCTTTGCCAGTTTCGAGCTCCCGTTCGACCATGTCCAGGCGGTAGGCCGAGCCAATTGTGTATCGTTCTGCCTCACGGGCAGAGTATAGCGAGCTGGTCCATTGCAGTAGAGTGTGCACAGTTGGACGATATGTGATGGTGAGGGCAGAGAGGCCATAGTCGTATTTATCTTTTTCTGCACCATGGTAAGCTATTGGTATTCTGAAATTTTGTGTGAATGTTCCTACAGCTACTGTCATAGAGTCCGGGTAAAAATTGTATCTATTGAGCGACAGGTAATTAAAGAGGCGAACAGAGACTTTGGGCGAGAGTTTGTAATTAATAAGTGCCTGGAGATCTGAGAAAAATGGTTTGTAATTGCCTTTTGTGGGCAGGGCATTGAGCAGGTATGTGTTTTGTTTAATTCGCGTGCCAATCATGTATGATATTTTGCCGTTCTGGAAACTGTTTTGTCGATACAGGGAAGCGCCTGTCAGCCCCAGGGATATTTTGGTTTGTTTGGTGGTGGGTGTTTTGTATGTGACATCCAGTACAGAGGACATCTTGTCTCCGTAATGTGCTGCATAGCCTCCAGCTGAAAAACTGATATTCTGGACAAAGTCTGGGTTAATAATGCTCAAGCCTTCTTGTTGTCCGCTACGGATGAGTACAGGGCGAATTATCTCTAAGTTGTCAATATATACCAGGTTTTCGTCATAGCTTCCACCACGAACACTGTATTGTGAGCTGAGTTCATTACTGGACTGTACACCCATGGAGGTCATTATTAATGCTTCGACTGCATTACCAGATATTGTGGAGACCATATCCAGAATTTTTCTTTTTATGATAATGTCCCCTGTAGAAGAATAATTATTTGCTAGTGCCTGTACCTGTTCTATTTCATAAATTTTGGGATGGAGATAAATGATTATCGGGTGGGTAGTAGAGACTATTGTGTCCAGGCTCTGCATGCCAATGAATGTGATTTGTAAGTGAACTGAGGTAGACGAGGAAGCAACATTTAGCTGAAAAAAGCCGTCTTTGTCTGTGAGGGTCGCCTGATCTGTGCCATAAATTTTTACTGTAGCACCTGCAATGGGTTGATTATCAGTAGATAGTATCCTGCCTTTGATTCTTTGACCCGAGGCAAGATAATGAATTGTTAATAAAAAAATAATAAAAATGAGTTTTTTCATACTTTCTTTTGGTAAAATTCGTATTTTTTAAACAAAAATGTAAAAAATGGATGAATTAATACACATTGAGGAGAAAATTTTTGCCTTTGTTATTAACACAATAAGTTTTCTAAAGACCTTGAAAAAAAGAGGTTTGTCTGATGAGCAGTCCGGTCAGTTAGCCGAAATGGTAGCAGTGCTTAATAATCTTTATGGCAAAAGCGCTGACCTGAATCTCCTTTATCAGCGTGTTGATCTGTGGAAAGCAGCACTACCTGTCTTTGACAGGATTCATCATCTGCTGATGGATATGCATTATCAAGATTTTGACCTGGTTAATGAAAAGGCTGATTTACAGATCGAAACAACTGTACTCAAGGATAAACTATCCTCTTTCATCCAGCAATTCGAAAAACAATTAAAAAATTAAAGCCATGAGACGGATAATAATTTTGTTAACAACTGTTTTTTTGGTTCTGTCTGTGTATGGACAGCGCCGTGGTGCTTACATGGATTTCAAAGAATTGGTTCATGACTTTGGTAAGGTAACACAGGATCACCCGGCCACATACCGTTTTGAATTTATCAACACGGGAAATAAGCCAGTGGTTATTCATGATGTTAAATCTTCTTGTGGTTGTACAACACCATCATGGACCAAACGGCCAGTACCTCCAGGAGCCAGGGGCTACATCTCTGTTGAGTATCGCACTCTTAATGCACCTGGAAAATTCCACAAGACAATTTACGTTTATTCCAATGCTAAGAACAGCCCTGTCAAGCTAACAATCAAAGGAGAAGTACTGGAGAAGAAAAATCCGGTCGAAGAGATTTATCCATTTAAATTCGGCAATGGGCTGAGACTGAGTAATAGGTTTGTAAATTTCGGAGTACTGTTCAAAGACCAGAAACGTACAAAAACTATTAAAGTCTACAATTCATCCTCGGCTAATCTTACTGTCAAGGTAGCCAGAGACAGATTACCTGCATATATCAGCGCCGAGATTGATCCACAGACTATTCCACCAAAGGGTACGGCTAATCTAAAAATTACGTTTGATGCTACAAAGTGCAATGACTGGGACTTTGTACGTGGCAGGGTCCTGTTTGTAATAAACGGTAATCTTTATTATCGCAACTGGGTAGATGTCAATGCTGTAATACGTGAGCGGTTCACAGAGGAACAGAAAAAGAATCCGCCAATTATCAAGTTTGAGGAAACGGAATACAACTTTGGCACAATAAAGCAGGGTGATATAATAACACACGAGTTCAAGTTCACAAACACCGGAAAAAGCCCTCTAATCATACGTAAGGTTACTACTTCATGTGGTTGTACCACAACCTTTTACACACGCGAGCCAATTAAGCCTGGTCAGAGCGGAGTGCTTAGAGTTAAGTTCAACTCAGCAGGAAAGATGGGCAAGCAACACAAGGTTATAACAGTAGTAACCAATAGTCCAGATCCTACAAGCAATAGGGTAATTCTTCGCATGATCGGTGAAGTGGTCCCACGTAGGTAGTCGATTCTGTGCACTGGATAAGTTTCTGAATAAGAAAACGCCGGGCCCTGTAGCTCGGCGTTTTCTTATGCTTGAGGTGAATGAGGTAGAAAAAATCACCGTTCCTGTCTGCTGCGTGCAGTCTGTTTGATTCTGTCAATCCTCTGCAGCAGTGGTGGATGTGAATATTCAAAAAATACATAAAGAGGATGCGGCGTCAGGTTAGAGAGGTTTTCGACAGATAGCTTTTTCAGGGCAGAAATGATTGTCTCTGGTTCGGCTGTGCTGGCAGCGTATTGGTCAGCCTGGAATTCATTTTTGCGGGAGAAAATGTGCATGATTGTTCCCAGCACAAAGTCAATTGGGCTAAAGAGAATGCCGAAAGCGGTCAGGGCAATGTGAAAGTTTGTCTTTGTCACACCAAGTGCTTGTGCTATTACATCAGAGGTGCTGAAAAGCTGGAAGATATATAGATAGGCACCTGTTATGATAATCGAAAGAAGCATGCTTTTTATTACGTGCTTGTGTTTATAATGTCCTACCTCATGTGCCAGCACAGCCACAATTTCGTCTTCTGTAAGTTTTTCGATTAGTGTATCGTACAGGACAATCTTTTTCTTACGTCCCCAGCCAGTGAAATAGGCATTAAGCTTAGTCGAGCGGCGGGAACTATCGATTTTGTAAATATCGCTGAGGTCATAACCAGTCTTTTGTGCGTATCCCTCTATTTTTTCCCTGAGTGCGCCTTGTTCCAGTGGTGTTAGTTTGTTGAATAGAGGTACAATTATGTCTGTGTAAAACAGTGACATAAACACCTGGAAGGCTACGATTACAGCCCATGCCAGCAGCCAGAAATAGTTCTCTGTATGGTAATAGATTAGTGTGATCAGGTAGAGGAGCAAGCCGCCGATGATGATAGTTAGGAGCCATTGCTTTAGCTTGTCTGTGATAAAAGTTTTGACAGTGGTCTTGTTGAAGCCGAATTTTTCTTCAATGACAAAAATATCATAAACCTGGAACGGAAGGGTCAGTATGTCGAGACCAAATGTCAGGATACCAAAGAAAATAAGACTGGCCCAAACAGGATTGTCTGTTATGGACAATGCCCAATGATCGACCAGGGCAAAGCCATTGAACACAAGCATCAAGATGATAAGCAGTGTGGTAAAGGTTGTCTTGACCAGGGAAAAGATTGTGTTAACTTTTTTATACTGCTGGTTTTTAGCGTATTTTTCCGCATCGTAAACATCCTTGAATTCCTGTGGTACCTGTGGGAAATGATGTTTGAGGTTGAGTATAACCAGCAGTGTGTCAAATAAATAAGCTACTATAATGATTGCTATCATTATCCATTTTACTGTCAATGCTGTCATGGCTCGATTTTTTTTAGTTTACGTCAATGATTATTCCCTCCAGTGGGTAGACTTTTAGTAGTTTGTCTTTGTGAGAGAGCTGTCGCAGGTAATGGTTGAGCATGCGGATTATAAAGTTGTGTGTTATGAACAGGGTTATACCAGGCTCTAAAGTGTTGGCTCTAATGAATTGTGAAATTATTTTTCCAGCAAAAGAGAATTTGTTATATCCATCCAGCTTTTCGTCTGTCAGGAGACGACGGAAGAATTCTTCTTTTCCGAGTGTGTGGTAAGTCTCGAGGGCCTTTTGCATGTCGGTCACATATATTCCCTCTTCTGCAATGGTATTGTCCAGTATAATTGGGATGTCTTTCCCCATGGATTCTAGAAAAAGTTTTGCTGTCTGGACACATCTTTCTGTGGGGCTTGTGTATATTGCTCGCAGGGGTAATTGTTTGAGTTTCTGTCCGAATGAGAGTGCATTTTCCCGTCCCTGTCCACTAAGCTGGTCCAGGTTGTCCATACGGTCTGCATGACGAATGACCCATGCTATTTTGTGTGAAAGGAGATCATCTGGTAGTCTGTCCAGTACTTTCATTTTTTTAATAATTTGAAAGACTCAACGATTTTCTCCATAATATCTTCATTATCAGGTTTGTATAGTCTTTTTGTCCAGGTCCACACAATGTAATAATTCATAGGTGTTTGCTGATAAAAACCAACGACCCAGTAGGTCTGTGAAGTAGACAGGTCCTCATTGAGTTCAATGGTCTCGGCCTTGATCATATATCCGTTTTTTTTATCCAGACTAATAATTTTAAATGTGGAATCAATAGCATCTTCTTTGAGATAATAATCAACAAACATTTTGCGGGCCGAGTCAACAGGTACAAAATCCTGTGTGGATTTTTTTTCAACGATTATCTGTATTGACCTGATGGTGTCTGCATATTCGAGTAAAGCATCATTGAGCATCTGCCCATGAAAATTTGTTGCATCTTTAGGTACTTTTATGACAAAATCATCTGTTTTGACCAGCTTCATATACTGATTGCAAGAGAGCAGAAGAAACAGTGGCAATAATAAAAAAATGCGCTTCATACATAAAAGTTTTAAATTTGTATAAAAAGAAACAACACAAAGATAAACTTATATTTATGGATTTTGAAACATTACGGGAAAATCTTGTCAGTATTGTAATGTCAAAGGGCATAAATGACCAGCGTGTTCTGGAGGCTTTGCGCAAGGTAGAGAGGCATAAATTTATTCCACGTGCTTATTGGGATGAGGCATACAAGGATTATCCTGTGCCTATAGGTGAAGGTCAGACAATATCCCAACCTTATACTGTAGCTTTTATGACAGAATTGCTGGATGTGAATCCTGGTGTTAAAGTGCTGGAAGTGGGTACAGGATCTGGCTACCAGGCAGCTATGTTGTCAGAGATGGGTGCAGAGGTTTACACAATAGAGAGGATTTATTCCTTGTATGAAAAAACAAAAAAATTACTCCAAGATCTGGGATACGGTAATATTAAGGTTTTTTATGGTGACGGCACACAGGGGTTGTCAGAGTATGCTCCTTATGACAGGATAATTGTTACTGCCTCTGGTTCGCTTCAGCAGACACTTATTGACCAGTTGGCTGTGGGAGGTATTCTGGTTGCGCCTGTGGATGATGGAAGCTGGGGAAGCACTATGGTGCGCTTGACAAAGGTAACAGATAAAGATTATATTACAGAACGTTATGGTGGTTTTAGTTTTGTCCCACTTGTAAAAGGAACACGATAATATGAGACTGAAATTTTTTAAGTATCAGGCTACTGGTAATGATTTTGTAATGATAAATGGTTTTGATCAGCCTGTGGAGCTGAGCCAGGACCAGATAAGGAAGCTGTGTGACAGGCATTTTGGTATTGGATCAGATGGACTGGTAATTTTGCGGCCCGAGCAGAGTGGCGATTTTTTTATGGATTTTTACAATCCAGATGGTTCGCAGGCAGGTTTTTGTGGAAACGGTGGCCGCTGTAGTGTATTGATGGCCAGAGATATAGGTCTTATAGGAGACCAGGCATTTTTCCATGCCCGTGATGGTGAGCATGATGCCCGGGTGCTGGAGAACGGTCAGGTATTGCTTAGACTCAGGGATGTACACGGGTTCAAAGATTTTGGCACAGAGGTTTATGTAAATACAGGCACACATCATGTGGTTGTTTTTGTCGATAATGTCGAAGAGGTGGATATTGTGCCTCTGGCCCGCAGGATAAGGTATGCTACCAGATACAGGCCTGAGGGTACTAATGTAAATTTTGTGCAGGTTATGGGAGATTCCAGCATTAAGATTCGTACTTATGAAAAAGGTGTAGAGGCAGAGACTCTCTCGTGTGGTACTGGCGTTGTGGCCAGTGCCCTGGTCAGTGCATACAGGGAAGGTTTTGATAGTCCTATTGGGGTAGAAACACGTGGAGGTAAGCTAAAGGTATTCTTTGACAGGCGGGGGACTTGTTACGAGAATGTTTATTTACAAGGGCCAGTAAATCAAGTTTTTGTGGGCGAAATTGAGATTTAATATTCTTTTTTTACACTAAAATCATTACATTTGTATAGATAAAAAATCTGAAAACGGGAATTTATGGCTGGACATAGTAAATGGGCGAACATAAAGCACCGCAAACAGGCCCAGGATGCAAAGAGATCAAAGATTTTCTCAAAGCTATCGAGGGAAATAGAAATAGCAATCAGGGAAGGTGGCGCAGATCCTGAATTTAATCCACGTTTGCGAATGGCTATACAGAATGCCAAGAGTGCAAACATGCCCAAAGACAATATAGAGCGTGCCATTAAAAAGGCCACACAATCACCATCAAACCTAGAAGAGGTCACTTTCGAAGGTTACGGACCAGGTGGGGTGGCAATTTTTGTAGAGGCAATGACAGATAATAACAACCGTACAGTAAGTGCTGTTCGCGCTGTTTTTAACAAAAGAGGGGGCAACCTGGGACAGCGTGGTTCGCTGAAATTCATCTTTGACCGCAAAGGTATTTTCCGTATACCAAAGGATAAGTTTAATGAGGAGTTGGAGCTGGAGCTTATAGATGCTGGAGCTGAGGACATTGAGCTGGATGAAGAATTCTATGTTATTACCACCACTTTCGAAGATTATGGCAAGATGAGTAACAAACTTAATGAGATGGGCATAGAGCCTGAGAGCGCAGAGGTTGAACGTATACCTGTTTCTACTAAAGAGGTGGATGCTGAGACAGCTAAAAAAGTCCTGAGAATGATTGATGAGCTCGAAGACCTCGATGATGTCCAGAAGGTTTACCACAATATGGAGCTGACAGACGAGATTCTCAAAGTACTTGAAGAATAAAAAAGCTGCCACCAGGGCGGCTTTTTTTTGTAATTTGTGGTTTGCTGCGAAAAATTGTATTTTAGAAAATAAAAAACTCTAGATGGGCATTATTACCAGATTCTTTTCCTCGATATTATCCCGTCGCGAAAAAAGTGGGCTTAGAATTGAGCTGGGAAAGTATGTTGAGCAGAGCCTGAGCCATTTTGATAAGGAAAAATGGAATAAATCTATTGAGCTTTATACACAGGGGAATTATCTTCAGGCATACCATAGTCTTTTGCAATTTCTCAAAGATCCTGAGCTGGACAATATAATAATCAATTACAGGGATCATTTACTCGAGTTTGAGTTTTTCCAGGGATCAAAGAAAATTTCTGGACGGATAACAGACTTGCTTATTGACGTTTATTCGGATGTTGTTGGGTATAAAGACCACATTCCCCACGAATTACTTGAAGTATTATTGCAGGAAAACCACAAATTTCGCTATGCAAGGTTTAGCCTTACTGAGGCGACAATAAGAATTATTTTCAATGGTCCTGTGACCCTCATCCCACCAAACGTGCTGTATGAGGCACTCAAGGAGCTTTCTATCACAGCTGACAATTATGATGATGTGCTGATAGAAAAATATTCAGAATTCACACCAATAAACACACAACACATAGTCCAACTATCAGAACAGGAGATTAGTGTCAAGATAAAATATTTCCGTCAATGGCTAAAAACCGCTCTTGCTACATGTGAGAAGCTGGGCCGTGACAAGCGCCAGAAAGAGATAAACAAAGGCACTATAAGCTATGTTCTGCTCTCCACATTGTACAAGATTTTTTATTTGCTGGCTCCCGAAGGTGTGCTGCTGGATTATCTGCGTAGACTTGATTCTTTTTATTGGTCTAGCGGTCTGGATGTAGTAGGCAAGAATGAGTATTTAATAAGCTCTTTTACTGAGCTGGCCTCATGGACAGACCAGATGATTGCCAGGTCTTTGTATAGGGTTATATCGACTTTTTCGACTGTGCAATCAATAGGGAATCATAAACTTATGGATTTTATATCTACAGAGCTCGAGGCTGCTAAGCAATATATCATACAGGGATATAGTGAGTTTTTCTATGTAGTGGTAGAATATATAATTGGTTATATTAATTTTCACATTGCCCTAAAGCATGAGTACAAGGAACTGCTGGATATTTTGTGGAGGGTTTATAATGATGGTTATTTCCTTGATTTGGGATTCTCTGTGCGTTATATCACCCGGGGTAAGCTCAATTCTTTTGTTATAGAGTACCGCTTGAATAAAGTGCTGGATAAATACAAACTACGGGGTCGCTTCAAGGTTAGCAAGCTGGATTATTCATCTTTACAGCAGTTTAGCCAGAGTTTTCTTAATGAATTTGTAAACATGTTGTCCAATGAATAGTAAACAATTTGAGCAAAATATTGCGCTGGTAAGCACTGATTCTACTATGCAGAATGGCATAATATTACCCACGTATAATGCTGTGGTGGTATCTTACCATGGTATGGAGGGATACAGGCAAGTTGTTGTCCGTTCGCCACTTGTGGGCAGGAAACTGGGTGAGGCAATGTTCATGGATCCTTATTATGGAGTGGCTGCATTTAAGGTGCATAGTATTAGTAATCAGGGATTTAGTCTGGAGGTAGCAGACATGCCTTTGCCTGGCCAGCATGTGAAGGTATTGGTCAGGAGTTTTAGTCGTGCAGTTGTGGAGTATTCGTCAGTAGTGGTTAGAACTATTGAGAAGCAGGATATTTTTTATTTTCATGTTACACTGGCCAATGATAGTGACCAGATTTTTGGCAGCCTTGTAGTGAGTCTTTCAGGTGAGCCTTTAGGTCTGGTGGTCAGAAGAGTGGCAAATGATAGACTGGAGGTATTACCACTTAAATATTTACGTGATCTATTTGTTGAGTTTTCTAATTATGAAAATACTTACGCTTTTCGTTGCCCTTTCTGCACTGAGATTTTAACCGAAGATCTGGTGACTTTTGACAAGTGTGCTTTTTGTGGTGAGATTTTACCGCCTAAACTTTTTAAGCCAATTAGTCGGAATATAAGCAGGGAAGTTATTAAGATAGAGAAGGTTATATCGAATCTTAATTATCAACCAGAGTTGACATTTTTAGGACACCATTTCTGGGAAATAGAAAAGTCTGGTTTGCACATCTTGTTTCATTATGATAAGGATAATAATTCACTTGTGATATACTCCACACTTGTTTCCCTGGCTTCTTATATTCGCAAGGGTTTGCTTCAGCCCGGTAGTAAGCACAAGATTTATGAATATTTACTCAACGAAAACTTGAAAATGAAATACATGTTTTTTAGCCTCTATGACCAGAACATAATTTTGTCGTCTATTTATATGGACATGGAGCATGTAACCGAACAGGCTTTGACAGGGTATGTCCGGGATTTTGTGGCACACCTTATTGATTACAAGCACAATCTTAACCAGTTTATTTCTACTCTAATTCCTGATCAATCTGATACTCATTCCTTGTAGGAGAATTGCGCACAATCATATCCCCCAGAAAACCAGTAAGAAAGAGCTGTGCGCCAAGGATAACAGTCAGTATTCCAAAATAGAATAAAGGTCTCTCGGTTATCTTGTATACGTTCATAAAGATTTTTTGATAAGACAGGTATGCCAGGATAATAAAGCCAAGTAAAAAGCTAAGCATGCCCAGTGATCCAAAGAAGTGCATAGGACGTTTGGAGAAATTGGTCAAGAATGTAAGGGTCAACAAGTCCAGGAAACCGTGAATAAAGCGTGATGCTCCGAACTTGGATTTGCCATATTTGCGTGGTCTGTGCTGGACAATTTTTTCGCCAATTTTTTTAAAACCAGCATTTTTCGCCAGAATAGGAATATATCTGTGCATGTCACCATAAAGTTCTATAGCTTTGGCAACCTTGCTTTTATAAGCTTTTAGTCCACAATTGAAGTCATGGAGTTTAAGTCCAGAGACTATACGGGCTGTCATGTTAAAGATTTTGCTCGGCAGGTTCTTTGAGAGCCATGGGTCGTAACGCTTTTTCTTCCAGCCGCTTACCAGATCGTAACCTTCTTCTTTTATCATACGGTAAAGACCTGGTATTTCGTCGGGTGAGTCCTGAAGATCCGCATCCATTGTGATAATAACATCACCTCTGGATTTCTGGAAGCCAATATACAATCCGGCTGCTTTGCCATAGTTTCGTCTGAAGCGGTAAGCCCTGATTTTGGGATATTTCTTTTTAAGTTCTTGGATAACTTCCCATGAATTGTCAGTGCTGCCATCATCAATGAAAATAATTTCATACGAAAAATTATTCTCTTCCATGACACGGACAATCCAGTCGGTAAGCTCAGGTAGTGATTCTTCTTCGTTATATAAAGGTATGACAATAGATAGGTCCATTTGTTACATTTTATTTTTAGTTGTAAGCTTAATAAAGGCTGTGAAAAATATTGCGTAGAACAAAAATAAGAAAATATATGATAACCCCAGGCTAATGCTAAATATGAGGCTAAACTTACTCGAAAGCTCTTGAGTCAGGGCATCGCTGAGTGTGGGGTCTGTCTTGAATATCTGTGAATTGGCTGCTATCATTTGCTTTATCATGGTCATTTTTATCCCTGGGTCAATGACCTGTGTGTATAGCAAGTAGAAGAAAATGTCAAACAAGGATACAAAAATAGCCAGCAATGTAGCAAATCCCAAAAAACTGAAAAAAGACGGGTTAAGATGCTTTACCTGATACCATTTGAGTGAATAATAAACGCCAACAGCCCATATCAGGTATTTTACATTTAGCCAGAAATTATTCGGATCTGTGATATCAGCTTTGTGGATAAGCAGTAGGAAGAAATCAAATATCAGAATACTGAAACCAAAATAAGCGCTTAGGACAAGAGCATTATGTAGTCGTGATTTATTTGATGTAGTCATCATAGTCTTCATTTTTTAACTATGTCCAAAGATATTTAAAACAAAAACAAAATAAAAACAAAAAATGGCTGTGAATATTTGCATCTAATAAGTGAAATATGTACTTTTGCACCGTGGGTAGGCCTTCTGCGGCCAGCTCCCTCCGAACTCCCCCAGGTCCGGAAGGAAGCAAGGGTAAGGAGGTAGAGCGGCGCGCCAGAAGTAGCTTACCCACTTTTTTATTCCCTGTCTTATGAGTTGTGATACATCCATTTATTAACCTATTGTTTAAAAAATGTCAGACTTCTGTTGAAAATAAACTGATTACGGTGTTTGAATTGCTTATACAATTTCCTAAAACAAAATAGTCCCTAAAACAAAATAGTCCAAAATCAATTTTCAGTGCAAGGTACTTTCGGCACGCTTGCACTGGATGTTAGCATTTATGTAGTACATTTTCGATTAAGAATTGGTATTATATATCATTTTCTCCGTGAATAATGAGTGTATATTTTTATGGCAGTATCGTATACATATAGCACTCTTTCTGAGGGCAAATCAGGAATATATACAAGGCAGGCCGTTATGGTGAGCATAAAAGTATGAGTTTGTGCAAAAGAAAATGGGAACACCTCAAGGCGTTCCCATTCTGTGCCCGGGACAGGAGTCGAACCTGCACGGCCTTGCGGCCACATGGTCCTGAACCATGCGCGTCTACCGATTCCGCCACCCGGGCATTTCAAAAAAGATGCGCCACAACGAGCGGCGCTATCTCAATGAGCCTTTTGTATTAAGTCGGTGCCCAGGACAGGAGTCGAACCTGCACGGCCTTGCGGCCACATGGCCCTCAACCATGCGCGTCTACCAGTTCCGCCACCTGGGCATTACAACTCATTTGTTGCGATGCAAAAGTATTAAGCTTCTCGAAAATTTGCAAGTTTTTTTTTAAAAAAATTTACTTTTATGTAATGAGCTTTATTTTAGTTCTTTGACATAAACGCGGCGACGTTTGTGCTGTATTTTTTCTTTGTACTGTTTCCAGTTGGACAGAGCAAGCTGGTTTGTCTCAAAAATACCAGTTGTCTCGAAATAACGTCCTCCGTTTTTCCATAGCTCACGTTGCAATTCGCCAATGACCAATGCTCCAATGCCGAATTTACTATACTTGGGATTTGCACCTGTCAGTAAGATGTCCAGAACCTTAGGTTTTTTCCATGCTTTGCGGATATAAAACAGACCAAATGGGAAGAGACGGCCTTTGGCTTTTTGCATGGCCTCTGAGAGCGATGGCAGGCCAATTGTGAAACCAGCAAGCTCTCCATCTTTAAGCATTACTTTGATATAACGGGGATTGAGAATTTCAATATATTTTTTTGTGTAGTATTCCTTCAGTTCATCGTCAAAAGGTATTACATAAGGTAAGTCACTGAAAGCAGTATTTAACACATCAAATAATTGGTCTAGATAACGTTCTTTGACCTCAGCAATGGATTTTATCTCCAACACTTCCAGGCCAAAGCGTTTTTCGATAAGAGGTAATAATTTTTCACCCTTTTCGATAACGTCTTCTGTGATTGTGATTCTCAGCTCTACCCAGTCGTTCTCTTTTTCAAAGCCCAGACGTTCGAAGTGCTCTTTGTAATAAGGCAGATGATAGACAGAAGCCACGGACTGGAGGTATTCAAATCCTTCGACCAGGAGTCCTTGGGTATCCAGATTAGTGAAGCCCAGAGGTCCATGGATAAG
>JALVRO010000188.1 GCA_027031265.1 Bacteroidales bacterium
GAATATCCACGGCGGGTCTGAAGTATTTAATTATCCATGGGATGTTTATAAAAGTAGTGAGAATAGCCATGCTGATGATGCGTGGTTTCGTTCTATAGGCCAGAGGTTCGTAGATACAGCCCGCACTGTAGATACCAATTATATGACTGATGTTACCCCTTCTGGTGTGACCGAAGGGGGGGACTGGTATACTATCAGTGGTAGTCGTCAGGATTATATGAACTATGTGCAGCATTGCAAGGAGGTAACTTACGAGATATCCAGTACCAAAATGCCGGGATCTGACCAGTTGCCATATTTCTGGAATGTGTCTTATCGATCTTTGCTTTATTACATCCTGGAGGCAGAGAAGGGGCTGCAGGGAGTTATTCTGGACACGAGTAATAATCCTGTTTATGCTAAAATCTTTGTAAATAATTATGACCATGATAGTTCCAGTGTTTATTCTTTGCCAGGGTCGGGCGTATATTTCAGACCATTGCTTGCGGGGAAATATGATGTTATGTTTAAGGTTAATAATTCACAATTGTGGCATGATAGCGTGACTACTGGCCAGGGAAGAACTATTGTTAATTATATTCCATATCCTGCCAGTCATGTGGTTACTTTTAACATTGAGAATAATACAGGAGAGTCGTTAAACAACGTCAGGTTAATAATTCAGGGAGCAGGAGACACAATAGAAGTTCTGGTAAATGGCCTTTACACTGATACTATGCCTACAGGTGTGTATGTGGTTAATGTAGTTGATACGGCCCTTAGGTATAACCAGATTTTTTACGAAGCTATTACCAGGGACGATACGCTTAATTATATTTTGCCCACTTCTAATATTGGTACTATAGCACAGAGTCCACAGGTTTCTCCGGTTAAAGTCTTTCCAAATCCTGCGCATAGCCGCCTGTGGGTAACAGGAAGTGATATGCAGAGAATAAAGGTATTCACCCTCGCAGGACGGCTGATAATGGATAGACAGGTCAATAGAGCGCAGATGCAGCTGGATGTTTCACATCTGGAGCCTGGACTCTATTTAATTTACATACAGTTGGACCAGCATGATAGGATTGTTAAAAAGTTTATTGTGCAGTAGTGACCCTCTGCTGTGGCTGGAAGTCGGTAGCGGGCGTGCAGAATTGCACCCCGCAACCTTTACTGTTGTTTTATAACTGTCCTTCAGCCAGGTCAGGCTCTATATCCACAGGCTTCTGGCGGCGTATATCAATATTGAATATGGCAAACAGTACAGTAGTAATAGGACTGAGGTAATTGAAGAAAGAATACGGTAGATACTGTACTGTTGGCACACCCAGCACTCGTGACTGGGTGGCGCCGCCAGTGTTCCACGGTACCAACACAGATGTCACTGTGCCGCTATCTTCCAGGGTACGGCTAAGAACCTCGGGTTTGTATCCCATTTTTTTGAATGTGTCGGCATACATCTGTCCTGGGACAACGATAGCCAGGTATTGATCTGATGCTGTGATGTTTACAAAGATACATGTAGCGGCTGTGGAGGCAATCAGTGACCAGGTATTACGTGCAAATTTTGCGATTTCCTCTGTAATACGTTGAAGTAGTCCTCCTGCCTGCATTGTGCCGCCGAACATCATTGCCGATAGGATCAACCACACTGTAAGGAGCATGCCTCGCATGCCACTGGTGGAGAAGAGATCATCTACCGTAGGATCACCGGTCGTTATAGAGACATTCCCATACATTGCCTGCATCACACCAATGTATGAGGCTTTGTAATAATTATGCTCTATACCTGTGATTTGATATATTATGTGTGGCTGGAAAACAACAGCTGCTATTCCCCCCAGTAGAGCTCCAAGCATTAGTGCAGGTATGGGTGGCATTTTTTTTACAATGAGAATAATAAGGATGGTAGGCACAAGGAAGAGCCATAGATTTATTGTGAAAGTATTAGTGATAGCGTGCTTGACCTGTGCTACAGAGGTGGGCGTTGTGCCAAAATTATAGTTTAACCCAATGATGAAGAAAATAATCAGCGTTAACCCCATTGACACAGTGGTAGTATGAGTCATATAACGAATATGAGTAAAGATATCAGTCCCTGCCATAGCCGGTGCCAGGTTTGTTGTATCAGACAGCGGAGACATTTTATCACCAAAATAAGCACCTGAGATGATAGCCCCAGCAATAAGCGGCTTGCTGATACCCATTGCAGACCCTATTCCAAGCAAAGCTACGCCTATTGTGGCAATTGTAGACCACGAACTACCAGTAGCAAGCGATACTAGACCACTGATTATGACAGCTGCAAAGAGAAAAATTTTTGGGTGGATCAGATCCAGACCATAATAGATAAGGGCTGGTACCACACCACTAATTAGCCATGTCCCGGAGAGTGCGCCAATGAGCAACAGAATAAGAATGGATGACATTGACTTGCCAATGGTGTTCACTATACCCTGACGAATAGCAGGCCATTTGACACCGAGATTAAGATCAATAATAGCCGCTATCATTGCTGCAAAAATAAGGGCCAGCTGGTTTGATCCGTCTAATGTCTGGTCACGCCAGATAAACACATTGAGAGTAAGCAGTATTATCAAGATAATCAGCGGGATAAAGGCCTTTAATAGTGTCGGTTTGCGTCCTGGGTACTGCATTAATCTGTTAATAAAATTTAACAGCTAATTTGCAAAAAATTATCATGGTTTAAAAATGAATTTATTTTATAAGAACTTTTGGTAATAACTGGATGGTAATGATTCTTTAAGATATGTGACAAAAAAAAAGAGGCTGTCTGAAAAGACAGCCTCTTAAAACGGACATAAATAGTTTACCTGAGGATTAAAAGTTTTCCCCGGTGGGTGCCTATGCGGTAAATATAAATACCCGGGTTGACAGGTGATAGGTCAATCCTGGAGCTGGTAATTTGTCTCGAAAGGATTTTTTTGCCCTGTAAGTCAAAAATCTCAAAGTACATTTGCCTCTGTAGTTGTGGATGCCTGATGATTATATAATCTCTAGCGGGATTGGGATAGATGTAAATCCCGTGACCATTCTGTGTTTCCAGGGATGTAGCATTGCGCGGCGAGTAATAATATCTGTAAATTATAGGGTCTTGTTTCCAGTCATTGTCCCCTGTGTCCCATGAGTACTTATAGACAGAATCCACTTCTTTGTAGATATAGATGTCTATAGGAAAATAAAAGTGGTGCTGGTAATCATAATTGTAGTTATAATAAAGTGAGAATTTTGTATCACCAATCCAGCCGTTAATATGTGAGTCCCAGGTATAATTGGTAGAAGAAGTTAAGTTATAAAATTGGTCATAAGTGTTTTTTTGCATTTGATTTCCGTACCAGACTTTAATATTGTCGTTCCATAAATAAACAGCAGACAGAGTGATAAGTCCGTTTTGACCATACTCCTTTAAATTTTTATTCATAGGAATCCATTCGTTCTTAGCAGTATCCCATTGAAAGTAAATGTATATTGTAGAATTGTCATCCAGTTCATATTCATATTTACTATAATACACCCAGGTATTTGTATTAGTGTCCCAGTGAGACTCAGTATTAGAGGTGATCTGACCATTGTGGTTATAGGTAATTTTTATTGTTTTAGAAGGTATCCAGCTAGAAGTATTTGTATCCCGTGAATAAGAGATTGTGGTTGAACTGCTATAATCGTAATATGTTTTTTCTTTATAGTGATAAACCCATGTATTATTATTCCCATAATAAGTTATCTTTAAAGTATTTCTGCCCTCGGCATCATAGGTATAATCGTTTCTAGTGCTTGGAGTCCATGTATTACTGCGCCAGAAAAAAACTTTGTGGCTGAGGAGATTATTGTGCTTATCATAAGTATTCTCCGTTTTGCTTGAATTTATCCAATCCGAAGAATGTGTGCTCCAGAAGTATGTGAAATCAAGACTATCTAAGCCTTGCCTGTTATAGTAATGCACTCTTTTTTGGGAAGGCGTCCATAGGTTAGTGTTTGAATCCCAAGTATATACTACATATTCTGTTTCCAAAGTATCCTTTTCATACTGAGTAGTAAATTTGGTTTTGTAAATCCAATCATTGGTGGAGGAGTTCCAGTTATAATTTATTTGGAGTGTTATGTGGTCTGCGCTATTATATTCAAATTCTTGTTTATTACGGCCTTCCCAGCTGTTAGTGCTATTATTCCATGAGTAATAAGCAAACATTGTCCTATTTCCTCTATCATCATGAGTATAGACGTTTTTGTAGTTTCCGACCCATTTATTGTTGGCATTATCCCATTTGTAGTTAATTTCCAGAGTTATGTATCCGTTTTGATCGGATTCGTATACATATTTCACTAGTTCTTCTGATACTATTGAGTCAATCTTGATTTTGTATGAAGAGGGATTATATTTTTTGTATACTATACCACTTTTTGTCTGTGGGGTAGAAGTGTGTCTTAGAGGCTGACCGACATCTTGCAGTGAGCTAGACTGCACTGGATTTTCCTGTGCGATCAACGATACAGAAAAGAAGAGTGCTAGAAAAAAAATAAAAGTTTTCATGACGCTATTTTTTAGATTGTTAGATTGTATTTTTATTTGATAATTATAAGTTTACCTCGCTGGTTTCCTACGCGGTAGATGTATATTCCTTTGTGTAGCGCAGAAATGTCAATTCTAGGTGAGGTTATTAGACGGGAAAGGACTTTTTTGCCCTGCAGGTCAAATATCTCAAAGTACGTTTTTCTCTGTAGCTGTGGATGACTGATGATTATGTAATCTCTAGCAGGATTGGGGTAGATGTATATTCCGTGATTGTTTTGTGTGATCATGGATGAAGCATTGCGGGCAGAGTAGTAATACCTGTAAATTATAGGTACTGTTTTCCATGTATTGGTTGTGTTATCCCATAAGTATTTATATGCAGAATCCAATTCTTTGAAGATATAAATGGGTATGGGTTCATAAAATAATTGTTGGTAATCATAATTGTAGTTATAGTAAAGAGAGAATTTTACATTACCAGCCCAGCCATTAATTTGTGAGTTCCATGTAAAATTGGTTGAAGAAGTTAAGTTAGTGAATTGGTCATAACTGTTTTTTTTCATAAGGTCTCCGTACCAGACTTTAAGATTATTGTTCCAAAAATAATTGACATATAAGGTCCTGAGTCCATTTTGATCGTAGTCAGTTAAAGTTTTATTCTGTGGTTTCCATTCGTTCTTAGCAGTATCCCATAGATAGTGAATGGAAATAGTATAATTGCTATTGTTATCTATTTTATATTCATTTTTCCTAATATAAACCCAGCTATTTGTATTAGTGTCCCAGCTAGACTCAATATTAGAGGTGACCTGACCATTTTGGTTATAAGTAGTTTCTTTTTTATGGTATGGTATCCAGTGGGAAGTATTCAAATCCCAGGAATAAGTTATTGTGGTTGTGTTTTTTTGTATCTCATCGTAATATATTTCCTTTTTCTCCTGATAAAGCCATGTATTACCATTAGTCCCATGATAAGTAATCTTTAGAGTGTTTTTTCCTTCGGCATCATAAGTAAATTCGTTTCTAATACTTTTAGTCCAGGTATTTGTATTACTGTCCCAGTTAAAAGCTTTGTAGCTGATGAGATTATTGTCCTTATCATAGGTATACTCATTTTTAGTACGATTCACCCAATTAGAAGCAGAGGTGCTCCAGAAGTAAAAAATACTTATACTATCCAAGCCTTGCTCTGTATAAGAATGCACTATCTTTCTAAAGGGTACCAGCTGGTTAGTATTTGAATCCCAGGTATATTTTATATTTTCTGTTTCTAAAGTATCCTTTTCATATTGATAAGTAGATTTGGTGAAGTAAATCCAATCATTGCTACTGTTGTCCCAGTTATAGTCTATTTTGAGTGTTAACATGTTTGCGCTGTTGAATCCCCGTTCTTGTTTATCAATACCTTTCCAGTTATTAGTGGAATTATCCCATGAGTAATAAGCCTCCATTGTTGTATTTCCTCTGTCATCATGAGTATAGACGTTTTTGTAGTTTCCGACCCATTTATTGTTGGCATTATCCCATTTGTAGCTAATTTCCAGAGTTTTGTAGCCATTTTGATCGAATTCGTATACATATTTCACAAGCTCTTCTGATACAATTGAGTCAAGCTTGATTTTGTACGAAGAGGGATTATATTTTTTGTATACTATACCACTTTTTGTCTGTGGAGTAGAAGTGTGTATTAGAGGCTGACTGATATCCTGCGGTCTGATGGACTGCACTGGATTTTCCTGTGCGATCAACGATATAGAAAAGAACAGTGCTAGAAAAAAAACAAAAGTTTTCATGATGCTATTTTTTAGATTGTTAGATTGTATTTTTATTTGATAATTATAAGTTTACCCCGCTGGTTTCCTATGCGGTAGATATAGATGCCTTTGCTTAGCATAGAAACATCAATTCTTGGGGATGTAACTGGCCTTGAGAGCACTTTTTTCCCGCTAAGGTCATATAGCTCAAAGACTGCAGGTGCTTGCTCTATTCTGGACTTTATAAACACATAGTCGCGCGCAGGGTTTGGATAAACAGCTAGTTGTGTGGGTGCTGTAGTGCCTGCAAGACTGGTGGATTGGAGAAGGGAATAATAGAATTTGTAAACATAAGGCTCATCCCATTGATAGGAGCTGTCATCCCAGAAGTAAAGATACAATGTGTCAATTTTGTTTTTTGCGGTCAGTTCAATGTTTAACCATATAATCTCGTCCGCTGTGTAAGAGTAATCATAAGTTATTACCCTTTTTGTTCCTCCTCTCCAACCATTTATGTTGCTGTCCCACAAGCTATAGATTATCATTGTTACATTCCCATACTCGTCAAATCTATATTCTTTTTTTGTTGTACCTTTCCATATCTTGAGGTAAGAATCCCAGATGTAAGAGGCTGCAATGACGAGATTACCATATTCATCGTATGAAAACTGTGACTGGTAGGTTGGCACCCACTGGTTAGCAGTTTTATCCCAGTCATTGTAGGTTTTTTTGACCGGTTTCATGTCTGAGTTATATTCAGATTCAGTTTTGTGGGAATAGACCCAGGATGAGGTTGTAGTATCCCATGTTGCTTTGTACCAATACTGCAGTAAATGTTCTGCTAAATATACGTAACGCTCTTTCTCAGTGGGTATCCACTGGCTGTGGGCATTATCCCAGGAGTATCTAATATAGGTAATGTCTTTATAATCATTGGTGTAATAGGTTTCTGTTTTATCGCTATTTACCCAATCGCTGCCATCCCACGTATAGGAAATAACCCGGGTTTGTTTATCATTCATGTCATAATAGAATTCTGATTTAAAGTCATTTTGCCACGTACTAGAATTTTTATCCCAATACATATAGGTTGTTCTTATTTTCATTCCGCGGCTATTTCTATCATATACGATTTTTCTGATATAAACCCAGTGGTCATTGTTGCTATCCCATTCGTAGAAGTAGATTGTATCCAGGTAGCCTAGGGAATCGCGTGCATACCTAGCCCTGTCTGTGCCTATCCATTTGTTGTTATTTTTGTCCCAGCTATAGTTTTCTTCCAGGATTAGGATTGAGTCGTTGATATATTGTTTAATTTCTTTATTCCTTAGGATCCAGTCACCGTTCCCAGCATCCCATGTATAAGATATTTTTTGTGAAATATTCCCAAATTGGTCGTAAGCATATTCTTTTTTATAAATACCAAACCATTTATTATTGTTAGAGTTCCAATCATATTCTTCAAAGGAAATGACGCGGTTCTGATCGTCATAACTAAAATTGTATTTAAAGTAATTAGTCCATGCCTCAGTGGCAGTATCCCATTTTTGTCCTAATTCCTGGATAATATTGTTCTGCCCGTCAAAGTCAAAGAGAATTTTGGAGTATTGTGGGGCGACCACAGAGTCCAGCCTGATTTTGTAATTCGACTGCGTCTCTTTTTTAAGAGCCATTGTAGGAGCTATTTTAGAAGTCCAGAGCAGGGGCTGGCCTGGAGTAATGTTGTTTGATATGGTGAGGTGTGGTACTTGTCCAGCCAGCGTAACATTGATTAATAAAGCTAAGAGCAGGACAATTTTACCCATTTTTGTTAAAAATTTTATGTTTAAAAAAATTTCGTTAAAAAGTCATTAAAAGTCAAGTATTTAGAAATTAAGGTTATTAGTGGATATACTTTTTTTTAATCTAAAGCTTAACTGGAGGGAGACAGAGTAAGATTGTTTAATTTGGTGAAAATTAGGATTTAACATTTTAAAGATAAGAAATTTGCTTCATGCTTAAATGTTTGTTTTTACACTATTTGTTGCTACATTTGAGCAGAAACTTAAAAATCAGAGGAAAGATGGGATTCAATCTAAAAAGCCGTAGCTTACTCACACTTTTGGATTACACACCAGAAGAAATAGAATTCCTGCTAAAGCTCTCAGCAGATCTAAAATCTGCAAAATATGCAGGGACAGAGCAGCAAATGCTTAAAGGCAAAAGCATAGCTTTGATTTTTGAAAAAACATCCACACGTACCCGTTGTGCTTTTGAAGTGGCTGCTTATGATCAGGGCGCACATGTTACTTATCTCGGACCTACTGGTTCACAGATGGGACACAAAGAAACGGTCAAGGACACAGCACGCGTCCTGGGACGTATGTATGACGCTATTGAATATCGTGGCTTTGCCCAGAAAACAGTTGAAGAACTGGCCCAGTTTTCGGGTGTGCCAGTATGGAATGGCCTGACAGATAAATTCCATCCAACACAGGCACTGGCTGATGTTATGACAATGCGCGAGCATAGCCGCAAGCATCCTAAGGATATTATATACACATATCTAGGTGATGGCCGTAATAATGTTGCCAATTCTTTGCTAGTTATTGGTGCCAAGCTGGGCATGGAAGTTAGAATAGCTGCTCCTAAGAGCTTATGGCCTGACGAGGAATTGGTTAACCAGTGTAAAGCAATAGCAGGGCAGACTGGGGCACGTATTGTTATTACTGATAATGTGGAGCAGGGCGTAAAAGGCGCTGATTTCCTCTACACAGACGTGTGGGTATCCATGGGCGAGCCAGATCATATCTGGGAAGAACGTATCCGTTTGCTCAAACCATACCAGATTAATAAGCAGATTATGGAGATGACAGGTAACAAAGAGACTAAGTTTATGCACTGTCTGCCAGCATTCCACAATACAGAAACAAAGATTGGAAAAGAGATTTACGAGAAATTTGGACTTGAGTCTATGGAGGTCACAGAAGAAGTATTCGAATCCCAGGCTTCTATTGTCTTTGATGAGGCAGAGAACCGTCTGCACACAATAAAGGCTGTTATGGTTGCTACATTGGCCTAAAAATGATAAATTTATACTGAAATTTTTAACACTGGAAAGTATGAAACGTTTTGTGTTTTTATTCATGGGCTTGCTTCTTGCATTTGCAGCATGTAAGAAAGATGAGCATAAGCCACAGGTTATATGTGACGAGTGTGAGGGACTTTTTTCACAGAAAATGATCATGTATGTAGATAATGAGATGACCAAATGTCCTTCTAATCCAAGTGATCTATGTATGCGCGTGCAGTTTGACAAATTTGAAGGCGATACTGCTTGGGTGCCTTTTGAACAGGATATTTGTGGTTTTGACTATCAGCCAGGTTATTTTTATACGCTTGAGATACAGAGGAAAAAGATTGGCACTGATGCCAATGGCAATCCAGAGTATAAATATTGTCTTTTGAGGATAAAAAATATGACTTTGGAGCCCATGAAGAAGTAAAATAAGCGGGCGGCTCATTGAGCCGCCCACTTTCTTAGATAATGTGTTACGATGAGTTATGTCAATCAAGCTTTTTATGTGGAGATAGGTCAAAACAAAAGGTAGTATAGAGAAAAAGTGTGTATGAAACAAAAAGCGGGCGTGCCAGGAGGCACCCCGCTTTTTTGTCAAGTCTTCGTAGTGAGCACTTGTGGTCATGCAATTGGAGCAGCATAGCTGCAAGAAGTCAGTGGCATGTTTGTGACTTTTTTATTAGAATAGCTCTTTGCCGGTCATTTCGGCCGGTTTGTCAATACCCATTATTTTGCACAAAGTAGGTGCAACATCAGCCAGGATGCCATTCTGGAGCTTGACATCTTTATGGCGCCCGTCGATGAGTATACAGGGTACAGGGTTCATAGAATGCTGTGTGTTAGGCGAACCATCAGGGTTTATTGCATAATCTGCGTTGCCATGATCGGCTATTAGCAGGCCAGCATAGCCATTAGCCCTGGCAGTCTCGACCACATCACGCACACAGTTGTCCACGGCATTAACGGCTTTCAGTATAGCATCATAGACGCCTGTATGTCCTACCATGTCACCATTAGCAAAGTTTACAACAATAAAGTCATATTTCTGTGATTTAATTGCCTGGACAAGCTTATCCTTGACTTCGTAAGCACTCATTTCTGGCTTCAGGTCGTAGGTTGCGACCTTGGGCGAAGGGACCAGGATACGGTCTTCGCCCTGGAATGGCTTTTCCCTGCCGCCGTTGAAGAAGAAGGTTACATGGGCATATTTTTCTGTTTCAGCTATTCGAAGCTGCTTTAGCCCTAGCTTGGAGACCCATTCGCCCATTGTGTTGGTCAGCTCCACTTTGTCAAAGACGATGTGAATATTTTTAAATTTTTCGTCATAGCGTGTCATTGTCAGATAATAAAGCGGAATAGTAGTCATGCCGTGCTCTGGCATATCTTCTTGTGTCAGAGCATAAGTAATCTGACGCAAGCGGTCTGTACGGAAATTAAAGCAGAAGAACACATCACCAGGCTTGACCGTAGCAATGGGGTTTCCCTGGTCATCAACGTGTATAATAGGTTTGATAAATTCGTCTGTCACACCCTGTTCATAAGAGTCTTTGATAGCCTGCAAAAGGTCTGTTGTTTTGTGCCCTTTGCCGTAGAGCATGGCGTCATATCCAAGCTTTATTCTTTCCCAGCGTTTGTCACGGTCCATTGTGTAATAACGGCCTGTGATGGTTGCTATCTGGCAAGGTGTGTCTTTGATTTTTTCCATAAGTTCCTTGATATATCCATAGCCACTGTGTGGGTCAGTATCGCGGCCATCGGTCAGTGCATGTATAAAGACTTTTTTCAGCCCAGCTTTTTTAACCAGTTCACATATAGCATAGAGGTGTGTGTTCATGGAGTGTACTCCACCGTCTGAGACGAGGCCTAGCAGATGAAGTGCTTTGTCATTAGTCTTAGCATAATCAAAAGCCTGGTTAAGCACAGGATTTTTCTCAAAGTCACCAGTTTCAATGGCTTTGTTTATACGCACCAGATCTTGATAAACAATACGACCTGCGCCGATGTTCATGTGTCCTACTTCTGAGTTGCCCATGACACCTTCTGGTAAGCCGACAGCTTCGCCGTGGGGTATTAGCTGTGAGTTTGGGTATGTCTGGCGCAGATAGTCGTAGTAGGGTGTCTGTCCCTGTGCTATAGCATCAGCCTTTGAGCCATCGCCTATTCCCCAACCGTCTAAAATAATTAATATTGTTTTTTGCATAGTTTTTCTGTTTTTTTAAAGTTTCACATAACCGTGTTTGATAGCAAATTTTATCAGTTCGGCGGTATTTTTCAGACCGAGTTTTTGCATTATATTGTTTTTGTGTGTCTCGACAGTTCTGACAGAGATGAATAATCCGTCGGCTATTTGCTTGTTTGTCAGGCCTTCGGATATAAGTTTGAGGATTTGAATTTCACGGCGTGTGAGGTTACGAGGTTTTTTCTCAGATATTTCCTCACCCTGTCTCAGGTTTTTGACATAATTCTGGATAATAAGATTAGCCACAGGTTCGCTGAAATATTCCTCATTATTAGCCACAGCCTGCAATGCCCTGTGCAGTTCTTTTGCATCAGTAGTAATTTTGTCTATATATCCAATTGCACCGGCTTTGAGAGAAGAAAAAATTTCGACTTCATTAAGCTGGTCAGTGAGTATTAAGATCTTGATATCTGGATACTTATTGTGCAAAAATTTGATAGCATCAGGTCCGCTTCTGCGTATTTCGATATCTGTGATAAGGATATTTGCATTATTTTTGTTTAAATAATCAAGTAGATCGTCAAAATCAGTAAAAGTTTTAACAAGCTTATAGTCAGATAATTGGCTGATAACGTTTTTTAAACCTTCTAAAAATAAAGGTCTTTTGTCGTATGCAATCACTAAAAGAGACATTGCTAATTGTTAAGTTTTTCTTTATTTTTTTTATTTATGAATGTAAAATAGTGTATTTTGAGCTTCTAGAGGAACAGACAAAGTTATGAGAATAAGTAAAAAAATAAAAGTAGTTTTAATAGCTTTTTTTCTAACGTTTTCATTTAATCCTGTAGCAGGGCAAAAAATTGGGTATCCGTATATTATAAATTTTTTTGATCCATCTAGTAAAATTTTGTCAGCGGATGTTAATGATTTTACTTTTTTACCTAATGGGATGATTGTTGCAGCCTCTTCAGAGGGGGTCTTGTTTTATGATGGCAGCAGTTGGTCAAACGTTAATATAGATGGAGATTTTCTCAGTATTGCTTATGATCCGCATTCCAGGCGTATTTACCTGGGAACATATACATCGTTTGGTTATCTGGAGTTTGATGAGAGTTTTAATATGTATCTATATAAGCGTCTGTCTGTTCTGGTACCAGATAAGGTGAAAAATGTGTGGTATATTGTGCCCACGAAGCATGGGGTATATTTCTTTGTTAATAAGCATAGTCTATATTTGTATGATTATAAGAGTGTAAAGCGTATAAATTTTTATGGTGGCTTTAATCCGAGTCGAGGATTTCTGGTGGGAGGTCAATTATTTGTGATAGATGATTCATCGGGTATTGGCAAAGTTGTAGGAAGTAAGTTTATAAAGCTCAGTGATAATAATGCTTATAAGCCTGAGAGTATAAGGGTCTTTCTCCCTACACTGCAACCAAAGGTTTTCCTCCTTTTTACCAAGGAAGGTGGGATATATAGATATAATATGCTCACAGGTGATATAATTCCATTGAGGTCTAATGCTTATCCAATATTACGTAATGCAGAGGTGTACACGGGTTGCTACTTGAATGATACTTTAATAGCTTTAGGTACCCTGAATAATGGCCTGGTCTTGCTCACCAATAAGGGGTTGCTTGTGGATCATTTGACTGTAAAGTATGGTCTTAGCTCTGATCAAATCAACCGGGTGAAGGTCGGTACTAATAATAAAGTCATTTACCTGGCAACAGGAAGGTTTTTCAATTTTGTACTGTATTTTTATCCATTCAGGTTTTTTGATGAATCTACTGGTTTTCAGGGTAATATAGCTGATTATTTTATCTGGAGAAATC
>JALVRO010000189.1 GCA_027031265.1 Bacteroidales bacterium
TAGTTCCAATGATGGAAATGATGAGATCAGAGACACATCATCACGCTACCGGAGAGGAACATGTCAACGGCATGAGCAAGGAGGCTATGCAAGACTCTATGCACAAACATATAGCCGGCCAGCAAGAGATTATGCATGACTCAATGCAAGCAATGGGAGATAGCACAATGAACGGTACGATGCACAGGGAGCATGACCACTCAGGCCACCACTAATGCCTATAGCTCTTTCTGGAACAGCATAATAATTCACAATTACCTGAACTTCCCCGGGGCTGCCGTTTAGGGTAGCCCCGGTTTTTATGCAGTTTAATAGCAGCTTATATTGAATCAGACATGTTAAAAGCGTCCATTGGCGGCAGAGGGAATACCCTGTCAATCAAGAAATTTCTCAACGGCATTGGCAAAAACTTATTAACAAATAGCAAGAATCCAACATCAAAGGTCGGCACTATCAGGAAACGGTATCTCCCACGACATTTGCGCAGAATCCTGCTCGCAATTTTTTCCGCCGATTGTGCTTTTCTCGGGCCAGACTGTGTGCGCATCCACTCAGGTTGTGATGCAATCTCACCCCTGAGCTGCGGAGTATCTACGTCTGCAGGGGTGGCAACGTATAGATATATTCCACGAGGCAAAAGCTCACGGCGCCACGCATCACCGAAATTAAGCACTCCAGCTTTAGCAGCGCTATATGTGGTATAACCGGCCATACCAAACATGCCCAAAGCAGAGGAGATCAAAAGAACCCGTGAACCGCGGCCCAGTAGTTGAGAGAAGTAATAAGCCGACTGCACCACGCCCATTAGATCTACATCTATATCACTTCGCAACTCCTCCACTGTACTATATTCCTCCAGGAGTTTGACAGTCACTATACCAGCACTTAGGATCAAAAAATCTATTTTCTGACTGATTTTCAAAATTTTCTCCTTTGCTTTTTTTAGGTCTTCGGCCTTCGTCACATCTGCCACGATATACATGGCGTTCACATATTCCCTGTTTAACGACTGTACTGCTTGCTTGAGCCTATCTTCACCCCTGGCAATGAGCACCACATTATACCCTTGCCGGCCAAGTATCCTGGCCATTGCCAGGCCTATACCCGACGAACCTCCAGTAATAACTGCAAGTTTTTCAACCATATTCCATTTTATTTCTGTTTAATGAGTTACAAGTTAAAAACTTAAAACCGCATAACCAATAGCTAACAACCGTTTGTGCAAATGGAACTCAAAAGTTTAAAAAATTTAAAATTATTTTTTTTGGCTAAAATTTTGACTTTTTAAAATTATTTTATTTTATTTACCGTGCAAAATAAAAAGACTTACACTGCATTAGCAGGCCTGGTACTCTACCCCTTAGGGGAAATCCCTTTGTGTTTACCAACTATAACCACAAAAAGCAAAAAATGAAGATCTATAACCTGTCAACTATTTTCACATTCGGCCGTCACAAAGGCAAAACATTAGAGCAAGTACTAAAACTGACTTTCAGTACATTGATTGGTGTCTGCGGGAAATTAAAGATTTTGTTATTGCCGAAAGCCAGCTGGGCTCTATTACGGCAAGATATGGACGTTTTTCGTACGAAGCTTTTAAAGCACAGAAAGAAAAATGGGAGCAGAACAACAGAAATTTTTTACAAGAGATACAAGATGACTACTGGAGCTCTAATCCTGACATTATGGACGAGATAGATTGGGAAGCAGAAACTTTTGAAGCTATCACTGGCGGCGAGCTCGGAGACTGGGTGGACTTCCCGGGAACCCTGGATGATGCTTTCACAGCCATGGGGCTGGACTAACGCTTTCTACCTGGCAAACCTGCCATTTTATCTTTTTCAAAAAACTATCACCAAACCAAAAACTAAAAGCCTATGCGTATTTTCTCATTAAACAACACATTCTCATTCGGCCCATACCATGGCCTCACTCTCTCGCAGGTCCTTGAAAAGGACCCTACATTCGTTGACGAGCTTCTCAAGCATGACGAAAACTTCATTATTGATCCTTTTGACTGGCAGCATATTACAAAAAGACACAAATTTAGCCGTCAAGCTGTCAAGGCACAGCAGAGTAAATACAACTTTGTTCAATACCTAAATATGAGCGCAGAAGGAGAAGACTTTTACGAACCAGAAGGCTTTATCAAATTCAGAACACATATTTGTCAGAAAGCTATGATTGAGTACGCAATTTATGACACACAAAAAGCAAATCTCAACAACTCCCACTCTCTGGCTTCAATAAAAGAAACAACAAATTATAAAGCATAACAAACCTCCATACAGCGACTATCACATACAACAAACAACAAAAAAGCAAGAAAATGGACATAATAGGAGATATTCTCTCTTTCATCATTATTCTCATCATTGCTGGTTTCCTCACTGACACAAGTGAGACCAAAAGGTTCCTGCGTAAAAAACCAATAGATCAGTTCCTGGCTCCCATGCTGGACGAGATTAACAAGCAGTTTTACTCAGGCATGGGCACAGTGGAAAAAGTCAAATACAACCGCATTTACCTGATTTACCGCAAAGATACTGTGATGTTTAAGTTCCGCATCACGGCAATGGTGCTCAATGTATTTGTGCATTACAAGTGGTTCCACCAGGACAAATACGAACCTGTGCCCGCCACGCAAGTGGAATTCCTCGCGTCCGACAGGTCACAAAAAGAATACGCTCAGCTTATCTTGCCAAAAGCATGGGAGCTGAAAGAACGCCAATACTTAGCAACGTTAAGATACTTACAATCAAACTCTTAAATCTTAGATATATGCAAATACTACGCATCCTTGCAGGTATTCTTGGCATTGCCGCCTTTGGACTAGCGCTCTACTATGGTGTGTGGCGCGTCCTTGTAAACTTTATCCACATCTTTACCGAAGGCGAGGTGCTGCGACACATAGGCTACATCGTTTATGACATTATCTCGGCCTTACTTTACCGATGGGCCGGTATTGTATTCACAGGCTTTGCTTTTGTCAAAGATTAAACTATAAAACCAAAGTACCATGAAAAGACTTGTTTTACTTGTTCTGTCCATCTTTATGGTATCGCAGGTTAGCTTTGCAAGCTTCAGAGCATACGTCACACAACCTGCGCCTACAAATGCTCTTATCGCTCATGAGCTAATCCACAATCCTGGCAATCCGCCGAATGATGCTGATGAGATTGTCCAGACATTGGGAGATAAGGCTTTTCGTAACTGGATCACAGCTATCGTCTCCGACCTGGTGTTTACAGGCCTGGCACTTGTCACTGGTTCCAAGTTTCTGCTTTTTATCTCCCTGTTAATAAGTGTTCCAGCAACTATATATGCTACACTCTGGACTACACTAACAATCAGTAAATTTATTCACTCCAATAGCTCTAATTATAAAGCTATTACCAAGGCAACACTAATACCTATAGCCCTTTATAGCTTGCTTTTGATTATTTACTACATGTCACTCATAGCCGGGGCTTAATGAATGAAGCGCTAAGGGCAGGGCTCTATCTCCCTGCCCTTTTGTTATTCTGTTTATTTGAAGCACAAACAAATATATCATTCTGCACTCACACGCATACTCACCAAACTACTAACAACCAAACAATTACCATCAACCACCCGCTAATATTTTTATAATTCTTTAAATTTTATCATCTTAAAATAAAATTTTCTAAAACCTAAAACTATGGGCATTCTAAAACGTACCCTTCTGTCCATTGCCGTGCTCGCAGTGGTGGGTCTCGCATCTGCACAGGTACCCACGCCAGAATCTTTCTTTGGCTTCAGGCCTGGGGCTGACCGTCATTTATTCAATTACGAGCAGCTCATCAGCTACCTGCAAGCTGTGGAAAAAAATTCTCCCCGTGTTAAGCTTGTAAAGATTGGACAATCAATGATGGGACGGCCGATATACATGGTGCTAGTCTCCTCGCCTGAAAATATTAAGAACATTGACCGGCTGAAAGAAATTAGCCGTGAGCTTGCTCTTAATCCCAATCTTTCTCAGCAGCAATTAAATGATTATGTGCGAAATGGTCGCGTCTTTTTACTTATGACCCTGTCAATGCACTCCAACGAAGTAGGACCTTCTCAGGCTCTGCCTCTCATAGTGTATCAACTAGCTACTACTAATGACCCACAGCTTATGTCATATCTTGACAGTGTTGTATACATGGCTGTAGCAAATCATAATCCCGATGGTATGGATATGGTCGTCGAGCACTATAAAAAATACCTGGGAACAAAATACGAAGGCTGCTGGATGCCAGGCGTTTATCACAAATACGTAGGACATGATGACAACCGTGACTTTGTAACTCTCACACAGTCCGAAACACGCGCCATTAACCGTCTCTTTAGTCAGGACTGGTTTCCACAGGTTATGGTAGAAAAACACCAGATGGGCATGACAGGTCCGCGCTACTTTGTACCGCCCAAGCACGACCCGATTGCGCAAAATGTGGATGCAGAGTTGTGGACATGGGATGGTGTCTTCGGTCTAAACATGCAAAAAGACATGACTGCACAGGGCCTAAAAGGCGTTA
>JALVRO010000190.1 GCA_027031265.1 Bacteroidales bacterium
GGCTTTGCCGGAATAAAGAAAGTTTTTCTGTTATTCCGATATTACATCTGAAACAGGCATTAATAACAATTCGGTACCGCAATAAATCAACTATCAGCAAACATGATAATGGCCCAGTAAAGGCATAGCTTCAATGCAGCATATTTAAATTATTCGTATGCTTGTCATTGGTAGAAAAGCTGTACAGGTTTTCTGCTGCAAATAGCTAGCGCCTGGTGTTATAATGTCTGGTTAAATAACCAGTGGAAGCCCGGGCTTTGTTATCATCAGGCTATTTCATATATCAGTCGCTAATATTGTTGGGGTCTATACGGTCCTCGATAATAAAGGCACGGGGAAAGTCCTGCTTGAGCACATAAAGCAATCTCTCGGCTGATTTGCGGGAGGTAAAATTGCCGACCTTTACTTTGAAGTATGGCTGCTCAAAGAAAATATAAACAGGAATGTCCGGGTGTTGGCTAATAAACTGGTTTTTAGTCTTTTCTGCCTGCTTGCGGCCATGTTTGCCTATGCCAAAATAAAGTTGTACCCGCCATCCATGTAAGGGTTTTTTGTAAAGATAGTTCACATAACCCTTTATTATGCCTGGTAATCTGGCGTCACTGGTTACCAGTGTTTTACCTGGAGTGAAGCTCTGGCCAAAGAGCCCCAGGTCATCAAAATTATAAGTAATACGCTGGCTCTGTGCAATCCCCGTCATTGTAGCCAGACTGAGTATCAAGACTATGATGATTCTGTTCATTTTTTGCGGTATTTAAAATATAGTTCCTTGTGAAATTTGACATTAGAATGCAAAAATAGGATTTTTACCTTTGTTTTGCCATCCAGGGTTAATTTTGTCGAATCCTGGCTGACCATTGCCAGAAAAGCACCAGTAGAAGAGCGAAGATCCTGAAAAGGGTGCATGTCTACATTAACTGTGTAATACTTTTCCGAAAAAGGCTTGAGTTTTATCTGTGGCTCATATACTACATCAGAAAAATTGAATCTATCCACAGTGACATTCATTTTAAAATCAGATAAGGTAACGGCTAAAGGGAAAGGATTCTTTATCTCAAGGTCTAGTTTAATTCCCTGTCGTGTGAGACGGACATTTTCCACTTTCTCAAGTTCCACAGAGTGGCAACTGGTAAAGAGTATAAGTACCAGGAAAATGGAAAAAATTTTTATCTTTGAGTTCACTATCAAAACCTTGTTTATTGGCAAAATTAAAATTTTTCTTCTTATGGAACAAAAAAAGAAATATACAGAGCTCTGGGAATTAGGCGAATTCCGTCTGATTGATTTGCTTACAGAAAATAATGTTACTCGTCATAAATCAACAATTGTTAGTATCGGAGACGACGCAGCTGTGGTCAGATACGACGGCAAAAAAGCAACAATTATAACCACAGATTTGCTTGTAGAGGGCATCCATTTTGACCTTACTTATGTGCCTCTGAAATATCTGGGATACAAGTCTGTAGTTGTTAATTTGTCGGATGTGTATGCAATGAATGCCTTGCCCCGCCAGATTACTTTTTCTTTTGCTGTTTCGAATAAGTTTACATACGAGGCTCTCAAGGAGATTTACGAAGGTATTTATCAGGCATGTGAGCAGTATAATGTAGACTTGATAGGTGGCGATTCTACTTCTTCCAGACATGGACTGTTTATAAGCGTTACTGCGTTGGGTGAGGCAGAGGAGAAAAAACTGGCATTGCGTAGCGGTGCACGGCCCGGTGACCTGATTTGTGTGACGGGAGACCTGGGCGCGGCATACATGGGTCTATTGTTGCTCGAAAGAGAGAAAAAAGTAGTGCAGCAAAATCCAGGTGTGCAGCCAGACTGGGAAGGCAAGGATTATATCCTCCGCCGCCAGTTAAGGCCAGAGGCAAGGAGGGATATAGTGGAGGTTTTTCATGCTAATGATGTGGTTCCTGATGCAATGATAGATATTTCAGATGGCCTGTCCTCTGAGATACTCCATATTTGCCAGGACTCTGATGTAGGCGCCAAAATTTATGAAGACCGTTTACCCATCCACGACCAGACCCGCCAGATGGCCCTGGAAATGAACCTTGATCCTACAATACCTGCGATGAATGGAGGTGAAGATTATGAGCTGTTGTTCACACTCCCTGTCGAAGAATTTGCAAAGATCAAAGACTATCCTGATATACATGTTATCGGTAATATCACAGATAAGCCTACAGAAGTAGACTTGATAACACGTGACGGCACTGCTGTGCCAATAACAGCACAGGGCTGGAACTCTTATGATGAGAAGCCGTTCGAGGAGTGAGAGAGGGAAGAGGTTGAATAATGTTAATATCGAAAAGCTATCTTGTAACAGAAAAAATTTTTCTTAAAAATATAACTCTCGGTATTGTTTACTCCCGATAATGTTTGGGAGACTTATATTGTTTTAGTATTATTGATAGCGGTTTAGTGTAAAGAAATTTTGTGAAAACAGGCAGGACAAGGTAGAGTAGAGTACAAGACGCAGAAAGTATACAGAATTTTTGTAAATTTAATGTAAGAATCTTGGCTTGTTTAACCTATAGCTTAAATTTGTGGAAAGAGAATGTTTATATATTCCTTCGGATGAATTAGATAAAAGGTTTGATATTAGGTATTTATTTGACAAATGTAAAGTGGAGGTTTATATAGATAAACAAAACTTTGAGGAAATTTTAAAAATTCTTTTAGAGAAGGAAGCAAAAGCCAGGAAAGCTTTTTATTACATACTCCGCTGTCAATACGAACAGGATAGTTATGGTAAAGAAAACATTGATGAAAAGACAGCTAATATAACAGCCATAAAATTTAAAGTCAAGTCAAATCAAAATATACGTATATTTTGCCGTGAATACTTTGAGTAAGAAAATAGGTCACAGAAGAAAGTCGTTTTAATTGCAGTTTATTATGATAAAAAAACTCAGAAGATAGATAAAAAATTAAAATCCTTTTTACACAAAATAGCAAGCTATGAATACAAATTCTGATAACATATTAGTTAAAAGGTTTTTAGATGCGCTAACGCCCAAAACCAAAGAAGATAAAATCCAGTTTGAAGCCGAAAAAATACATCTGGATTTAGTTTTTCTAGTGAAAGAGATGATGGAACAGCAAGGAATTAACCGCAAACAACTTGCTGAGAAACTTGGAATATCGCCTAGTTATCTTACACAACTTTTTACAGGAGATAAATTGTTTAATCTCAAGACAATAGCAAAATTACAGGAAGTTTTTGATGTTAAATTCAAAATAGTACCTGCTCGAGAAGTGAAAAGCTACAGGTCAATTTATTCACAATACAGAATTGATTTGTCTAAACTTTCTACAGCTGAAAAAAGAACAATTGCTGCCTGATGAATATTAAATCTAAATATTTTGATTTTTATGATTTTAAGGTAGAGCAGTTTCTTCTTCGAACAATCCCTTTAGAAGATAATTCCAGAGTAAAGCTAAAGTCATTGCCTTATTCCATTGACTTTGATGTGCTTATGAAGAATGATCCGGAACAGTCAAATAATAAACATCTGGAGTTCGTCATAAGGATTAAAATACAGATTAATCCAGAGAAAAAGCCAGGATATTTTATTAGCGCAATTTTTATTAGCTTTTTTAGACTTCGGAATTTTAGAAAGTTAAACAAAGATATTATCAATCAGTATATTATATTTACAGCTTTACCGATGTCAATTAATAGCATTAGAATGCAAATAAGTGCAATGACTTCAAGGGGTATTTATGGAGAATATTTCCTTCCTCCTGTAGATTTGCAAGCATTATTACAAAGCCATGGTAAGTAATTGGTTTCAAGTTTTTAATTATTTTAGCAGATTAGATTTAGTGTGTTATAAAATGAGTTAGCCAAAAACAAGTATCTTTGCACGCAGATTTTTAAGAAGATAGTTAGATGGATGAGAGGCAGAACATAAAAGAGCTTACTTACGAGAAGTTATCTGAATATCTGGCCAGTCTGGGTGAACCACAATTCAGAGCTAAACAGATCTGGCAATGGCTGTGGCAGAAAAATGTCACAGACTTTGACCAGATGACAAACTTGTCCAAAAAATTGAGACACAGAATAAAAGAGGATTTTGTGCTAAATCCAGTCACAATACATTCTTATCAGCAGAGCCCAACGGATAAGACGATAAAATACACTTTTGAAATAAACGGAGGCCATTTAATCGAAGGCGTGCTTATACCCAGCCATAGCTCTGAGCGTGTGACAGCCTGTATTTCCACACAGGTAGGCTGTCCGTTGGGTTGTAAATTCTGTGCTACTGGAACAATGGGGCTAAAGAGAAATTTGTTGGCACACGAGATATATGATCATCTGTGGCTTTTGAATGAGGAAAGCAAAAAACACTTTGGCCGCAAGCTGACTAATGTTGTGGTCATGGGTATGGGTGAGCCTCTGCTCAACCTGGATAATGTGCTGCGAGCATTGGATATTGTTATGTCTCCAGAAGGTCTGGCAATGTCTCCTCAGCGTATCACCCTGTCCACAGTGGGCATTGTCAAGGAGCTATACCGTCTGGCTGATCTGAAGCCCAGGTTTAATCTGGCTGTATCTCTGCATAGTGCTATCGACGAGGTGCGTAGCCAGATAATGCCTGTGAATAACTCCAATCCTTTGCCTGAGCTGGTAAAAGCACTCAGATATTTTTACCATCAGACAGGTAAGCGTATTACCTTTGAATATCTGATGCTTTCGGGTGTTAATGATAGTATCAAGGATGCCAAAGCCCTGGCAGAATTTACACGCAATTTCCCGTCAAAGATTAATTTGATCGAATACAACGAGACGCCACAGAGTGTGTTCCGAAAGTCTACACCTGATAGGGTAAGGGAGTTTGTGAATTATCTGGAGAACCGTAACCTAGTTGTCACGCTCAGGCGTAGCAAAGGTTCGGATATAGCTGCTGCTTGTGGACAGCTGGTTAAAATGACAGACAGAAATAAGCAGCTGTTTAACTTTGACACGCTAAAGCCTAAAAACAAAAATTTACACTGATGTATACTTACAAGTATCCACGACCCGCTGTCACCACAGATGCGGTTGTTTGGGGTCTGGATGTGGACTCAGGGCAGGTTGATGTTTTACTTATTCGTAGAAAAAATCCTCCTTTCCAGGGACATTATGCTTTGCCTGGCGGCTTCTTGGATGAGAATGAGTCAGCAGAAGACTGCGTGGTCCGTGAATTGGCAGAGGAGACAGGACTAACAGATGTGCCTAAGGTTCAGATGCGTACCTTTAGCCAGCCAGGACGTGACCCTCGCGGCCATACAGTCTCAGTTGTGTTTTTTTCGATGATCGACAGGGCTAAATATAATGCCAGGGCTGGAGATGATGCTGGCCGTGTGGAGTGGGTCAGCCTCAGTGATATAGCACGGAAGGGCATTGATATGATAGGATTGCAAGACGCTGATAGCGGTGCAGAAGTTGCAGAAGAAAACCATGGTTCTATATTATTGGCTTTTGACCATTATCAGATAATTGCTTATTCTGCGCTGTTCGTTTATCGAAGTGTTTTTATGGGATGTGATTTTTCTGTCTCTGAGTCGCCTTTTTATCCTTTTGCCAGTGTTCTGGATGGTTTTGATTTAGCCAGATTGGAAAAAATTTGTAAAGGTTTTTCACATGAGTTTCATAGATTCAGAAATGGTTAAAATTTTCAGTCAGAGCGAACTGTGGAATTTGTATTGCGTCCGTGGCCCCAGGCCTGGACAGATGTATGAGTTTATTCATAGGAGATTGAGTGCCTGGGAGCCTCAGTTACTGGGGCATAGTTATCAAGGACGGGCTATTTATGGTTATACATTGGGCCAAGGGGAAAAAAAAGTGCTGATGTGGTCGCAGATGCACGGCAATGAGCCTTTTAGTTCTTACGCTTTGTTGTTGGCAATGGAGTTTCTCCAGTCCGGCAGTGAGCTGGCCCGGATAATACGTAAGCAAGTGCAGGTTACGGCTATTCCTATGCTTAATCCAGATGGAAGCGTTGCTTTTGTGCGTCGTAATGCTCAGGGTATTGACATAAACCGTGATGCTTTGCGTCGTATTACGCCAGAGGCAAAGATTCTGGTTCAGGTATTTGAGAAATTACAGCCTGGGTTTTGTTTTAACTTGCATGATCAGGAGGTTTATTATGCTCCGCAAGGGCAGGATAGACCGAGCGCAATGGCTTTTCTTGTCCCTGCAGCAGATAATAGCAAAAGAATCACTCCTTCCCGGGCACAGGGTATGGATATTCTGGGATTTGTGGCCTCCCAATTGGCTGGTTATCCATTGGCTAAATATAATGATTCGTTTATGCCTACTGCTTTTGGAGATTATTTTTCTTCGCAGGGTGCAGTAACAATGCTCTTTGAGACAGGATATTTAATAGGTGATAAGTGGCGTAGGGAAACAACGAAATTGCATGCCCAGGCTATTGTGTTGGCACTGGGCCGGATAGTGGAGACTGATGGCAAGGATTATTCTGGTTTTTACCACGCCTTGCCATTTAACCAGAAACATGCTTTTTTTGATTTTATTATGAAAAACGTTATTTTAACAGACCAAAAACATGAATTTACTGTGGACCTGGCAATAAACAGAAACAGGCTTGATCCTGATAAATTTGTATCTGTGGATGATGAGTATTTTATTTTTGATATTGGAGACCTCACAGACAGGAAAGCTTTTGTGGTTGAAGACTTCAAGAGAAAGCTAGTTCTACCTAAGGAGAAAATTTACATGTATGCTCCTGCCAATTGGCTCTTAACCCATTTTAATTAAATTTTGCAAGATATTTGTAACTTTAAAATCACAGGTTTTAGAGTAGTGAATGAATAAGTATTTGGTTTACATATCATTAGTACTAATATTTTTGTCAACAAAAGTTTACTCGCAGTATATTCCAATAGAAGAGCAGAAAGCAAAACTTATCTGGGAGCTTCAGAAATATATGACCTGGGAGAATGACCAGTATATTGACCAGATATTAGTGGGTACATATAAGTGTCCTTCTGGGATGCTGCAGGCTTTAGAGCGTTTTAAGCCCTCGCGTTTTGCCACAGGCGTGGATTATAAAATCATTAATTTCCAGTCTCTTGATGAGCTAAAATATGTGCATATTTTTTACCTGCCATCAGATTATAATTATCTGGCCAAAGATATTTTTCGTTACTATGAATCCATGCCTACTGTGATAATTACGGATGAATGGTATGACAAGGAGCATTTGATGATTAACCTTTTTGTCGAGGCCTCTGGCCAGCAGGTTAACTTTGAGTATAATCAGGAGAATATCATAAACCATGGCGTAAGCCTGATGCCTGGTTTTGAGAACCTTGGGGGTATAGACCTGAATGCAAAAAAACTTTTACGTCAGATTCGCAAAGAGCTTGCTAAGGTAGAGCAACAACTAAAACAAAAGGAAAAAGAGCTTAATGATAAGCTCAAGGAAGTGGAGCGACAGAAAAAACGTATAGCTGAGCAAAATAAATTTATCCACCAGCAAGAACAGATAATAGCACAGCGTCAGCAGGAAATAGCCCAGCAAAAAGCCCGTCTCCAGCAGCTATTCACAGAGCTCAGGACATACCAGGACCAGTTGGATAAGCAGGTGCAATTACTCCAGCAAAAAGAGACTGAGATTAACAAAACCCAGAAACAACTGATAAGGTTTCGTAAGCAGATAGCTGAGACACAACAGAAATATGATCGTCAGCGACAAATGCTACACAAGCAGGAGCTAAAAATGAAAAACATCGAGCAGGAAGTGAGGAAAAAGCAGAAACAGCTACAGAAATTGAACTTTACCATTACTCTCCAGCGCATGGTCATTGGTGTGTTTTTCGTGATGCTCATAATTATCGGAATCCTCTCTTATTTCATATACCGTAGCTATAAAATCCAGAAGCAACAAAATATACTTCTCCAGGAGCAGAAAGCTAAAATTGAAGCACAGGCCGAACAGCTGGAGAAACTCTCTATTGTGGCCAGTGAGACAAGCAACGCAGTGGCTATCATTAATCCTAATGGGACTTTTGAGTGGGTCAATGACGGTTTTGTTAAGCTTTATGGTTATTCTCATCAGGAGCTGGAAAAAGAATTTGACAATCTTATCACAAGTTTTAACCCACTGCTCAAAGATCCGATTGAGAAGGCATTGGAGCAACATGACTCTATTACCACAGAGAGTATGCTTCTGACCAAAGATGGGAAGACACGCTGGCTTCAGAGTAATATTACACCTATTTTTCATAATGGAAACCTTTATAAAATCGTTATCATTGACAGCGATATAACCAAGATCAAAGAAGCTGAAGAAGAGATTCGCCGTAAGAATGAGCAGATAATGAAACAGGCACGTGAGCTCGAGCAGAAGAACTTTGAATTGGCTAAGCTGTCTATTGTTGCAGAGAAGACCGACAATGGTGTTATTATTGCCGATAGTACTGGTGAAATAGAATGGGTCAACCCAGGCTTTGAGCGAATGATGGGTATGACCTTTGAACAGTTTAAGCAGAGCTTTGGTACAAATATCATTTTTGCTGACCTGGATGATGACACACTGGTACAGATAGAAAAATCTCTAAAAAGCAGACAATCAGCAGAATATGTATTCAAGGTCACTACTCCACAAGGCAAGCTGCTATGGCTGCGTTCTACTCTTACACCTATGTTTGACGAAGAAGGAGCTTTGCTCAAACTTTTTTCAATTAATGCAGATATAACAGAAATAAAACTTGCACAGGAAAAAATCGAAAAACAAAATCGTAATATCCGCAAGAGTATCCAGTATGCTAAGCGAATACAGCAAGCAGCCCTACCTCCTAAAGATTACATTGATAGTCTTTTGCTCGAAAACTTTATTCTTTACCTGCCACGTGATATTGTCTCTGGTGATTTTTACTGGATGACCAAGATTCGAGATAAAATAATGTTTACAGCTGCCGACTGTACAGGTCATGGTGTGCCCGGGGCATTTATGTCCATGTTGGGTATTGCTTTTCTCAATGAAATAGTCGGTAAACTGGAGTATGACCAGCTCGAGCCTAACATCATTCTTAATATTCTGCGTGAGTATGTTATTAGATTCCTCAAACAGGAGCAAAAACAGGGCGGCAGTAAAGATGGTATGGACATGGCCTTTTGCTTGATTGATACTTCTACAAAGAAGCTGCATTTTGCAGGTGCTAATAATCCGCTGTGGATAGCACGAAATGGAGAACTTATAGAGATTAGGGGTGATGATATGCCAATAGGTATTTATTACAATGCCAGGGAGTCTTTTACCAATCATGTACTACCTTACGAGGAGGGTGATGTACTGTATTTATTTTCAGATGGTTATCCTGATCAGTTTGGTGGTCCTAGAGGTAAAAAATTTATGATTAAGCGTTTCCGTCAGGTTATTCGCGAAATAAGTGATTTACCTCTTGATGCACAGAGAGAAGTATTGTACCAGACTTTTGTTGATTGGAAAGGCAATTACCGTCAGCTTGATGACATTCTGGTTATGGGCGTAAAGGTTTAGTAGGCATGATCTTAACAGTCTTACGTCCTTCGCGTTCGTTTTTTATTCTTTTCCACAGAACTTTGAGAATGCTCTGGCTTTTCACCCATTTAGCCTTAAACATATAAGGTATAGCCATGAAAATTTCTTCCCAGTCTGAGAGAATAACCCGGTCAATGTATATAATTGTTTGGATATTCCTGGGTTTCATCTCAATGCCGAAAAGATAACGCAGGAAGTCGGGATTGTTCTCAAAAGCAAACTTCAGAGAGGCCCAGAATTTGGCATTTAGCTCCATAAATACATAGTCATCACGTTTGTTGCAGTATTTAAATTCAGTCAATCCCCAGCCTGAATAATTAAAAGCTTTGACTATCCTCTCTGTGTAATCCAGCAATCTTTTGTCCTGGATCTGTGTGAGAATAACGCCAGAGCCCCCGTGGTATGGGTAGCTAATAATTTCTTTTTGGGCAAAAGTGGTAATAAGTTTTCCTCTATCTGCAAGAAAGCCCACAGAATATGTGCCTTTGGACCAGATAAACTCCTGAAAAAATATATCCTCATCATCTATATTCATCAAGTCTATTTCGTTGCGGATAATGCCTCTCTTGGAATAGCCTTGTTCGTGTAAAGATTTATAGAACACAGGGAAAAATTTGATTTGACTACGGTCTGTGTAAGTAATAGGAGCTGGGACGCCTACTTCTTTGACCGCTTCGATTGATTTTATTTTATCATAAGCTATCAGGTTGTCCCTGGTATATGTGAGTTGTCCTATTTTTATGTCTCCGTATTTGAGGATGTATTGTAATGTGCTGTCTGCTCCCGATGGTATTATCAAGTCATAGCCGTCTACTGAGGGAGGTAGGATATTTTCGCAGAAGTCTAAGTCATAGTCTTTTTGCTTCCTCAGATATGAAGCTAATGCCTTGGCCTGGTCTTTATTTCCTTCTAAAAATAATATTTTCTTACCCACTATTCTTTGTTGTTCAAATTTTACTTTATAATGAGAAAAATATGCCAGACAAATGTATTGTTTAAAAATTTTTTCTCAAAAAAATGGTTTAAATTTTGTGGCATTTTACAAACTGATGTATTTTTATCCTAAAAGCAAACAATATGTCTATGCAGGTAATTGATGATAGTTTATTTGACAGGGCCTTTAATCTGTTTAATCGTATAGAGCAACAGGATTTTGAGTATGTTTACCGGGGATTTTTTAGCCATAATATTAGTAAAAAGATTCTTTCCCTGGCTGATGTGAATATACAGCGCTCCCTGGGTGTGAGCGCCATACAGAAAAGAATCTATTATATCATGGTCGAAGGCTTGCAGAATATTACCATGCACCAGGAAGATGCTGATGAGTACCTGGAAAAATACCCCGGAATTTTTGCTATTCAGAAACATGATTTGTTTTATTATGTTACCACTGGGAATCTTGTTCTCAATGATCGTATCCCTGACCTAAAATCACGTATTGAGCAGATAAACAGCCTGGATAAGGATGAGCTAAAGCAGCTGCATAAAGAGGTTCTCCGTACTGGTGCTATTTCTGATAAGGGAGGAGCTGGATTGGGATTAATAGAGATGGCCCGTAAGTCTGGTAATAAATTAGTAGCCAGTTTTGAACTGGTCAATGATAAGTATTCTTACTTTTACCTGCAAACACGTATACCTATACAAAAAGGAATTGAGGAAACAAGCGGAGATGATTATTCCAAGCTGCGTGCTGCCCTTATTTCTATCAAAAAATTACACCTTACGCTTAATGTTGAGAATATCCTGCTCTATTTCAATGGCTTCTTTTCACAGGAAAATCTGCTTAACCTGCTGGCAATCATAAAGGGAAGAATGAACCTGTCCCTTACTACTATCCGCCTGTCTAATGTCATGGTCGAAATGATTCAGAATATCATCAAACACGGATATAAAATCAAAGAGGATAAAGGTGTGCCAGGGATTTTCTTCCTCCGCCAGCTCGATAGCGGAGATTTTGCCTTGTTATCAGGCAATTATGTTACGGAGGAACAAAAACACATTATTGAGGAAAAACTCAATTTTATAAATTCCAAATCTATAGAGGAGATAAGCGAACTTTATGACGAAATACTCCTTGATATGGAGAATGTGGACTCTCTCCGGTCTGGACTGGGACTTTATGACCTGAGAATCAAAAGTTCTTCTGAGCTTCAATTTAAATTTCTTAAAGTTTCAGAAAATCTGTATTTTTATATATTGCAAACACTAATTAAAAACGTCAATTAGTCATGGAACCAATTATACTTCAGCCATCTGAGGATACTCCTGAGGTTGTCCTAAACCCAGTAGAAAATATTTTCAGAATTGCCCGTATATCTGTACCAGAAGATGCCTTTGAGTTTTATCAGCCCATTATAAAGTGGCTCAAGGAATACAGCAAAAATCCTTTACCTGAGACAATTTTTGAGTTTGACCTTGAATATGTTAACACTGCTTCCAATAAACAATTGATGCAACTAATGTTGGTACTGGACGAGATAGCTCAGAATTCCCCCGTGACTGTTAAATGGTTCTATGAATCCATAGACGAAGATATGCTTTCCCTGGGCAAAAGGTACGAAAAGCTGGCTAAGAATATCAATTTTGAATTCATTGAAATATAATTTCTGCCTATGCCCATAAATATTGAGATTAAAGCACGTTGTGACGAGCCTGCACGTATAAGAAATATTCTTAGGTCGGTGCAGGCTCGTTTTGTTGGTACAGATTACCAGGTGGATACATATTTTGTAGTACCTGGGGGACGTCTGAAATTGCGTGAGGGGAATGTCGAAAAAAGCCTGATTTTTTATAGGCGTGCTGACCTGTCTGGACCTAAACAGTCTGATGTGTGGCTATATGAGCCAGAGGATACACTGAAACTGCGGGAATTGCTCGAAGCAGCCCTGGGCAGGCTTGTACAGGTGAAAAAGACACGTGAGATTTATTTTGTCAAAAATGTAAAGATTCACCTTGACCAGGTGGATGGACTTGGTAGCTTTGTCGAAATAGAGGCGCAGGACTTTAATGGGCAGTATACACAGGAGGATTTGCGCGACCAATGCCAGCGGTTTTTGGATCTTTTTCAGATTCCAGAGCAGAATCTGATTTCACGTTCTTATAGCGATATGTTGCTGGACGAGGATTATAAAAAGCACAATTCTCGCAGCTGATACCTGCCGAACAAGAAGCACACATAGGACTAAAGCCCTGGTGTAGACTGTTGCCTTTTGGACGGAAAGCCCTGATTATAGGCCTGATAATGCTTTTGTAAATAACTGTGCCAAAGGTAATTGCCAGTATTGCATAAGTAATGATTTCCTGCCACATAGCTTCTTTGTTCAACTTTTGTGTGAAATAACGATTTTCTGGGCAATGGGTAAATACCTATATGTTGGTATTTATCCATTTTTATTTGTCAACGCATATAACAGTCCCCATGTTTCACCTATTCCATAAAAGAAATGCCACATGAAAAACGTGATTATTATGTGAACAGGTGTGGTGTGCTGCGTACGTGCCCTCACTGCGGCAAGCGTGGCAGCAAAAAAGTAAATGCCCACAATTGCCAGAAAAAAGAAAAGGGAAATTTTTGACCAGATGACCAGAAGTAATGTGCTTATTAGAGATAGTACAAAGAACAA
>JALVRO010000191.1 GCA_027031265.1 Bacteroidales bacterium
TATCAGCAATGTTCAAAATAAGGTCACCCCCCTTCCAGGTCTTGAAGAAATTAGCCAGATTCACAGCTCCCTCCAGTGTGTAAAACTGGAAAACTTCCTTGTTCCATAGTTCACCCTGCAATCCAGGAGTCTCCGCAGGGTCTGTTTGAACACCTGTTGCTACAATAAGAAAATCATAATTAAGCACCTGTCCACCAGTTAGATGTACACGATTTTTTTCAGGTTCAATCCTGTCTATCTCGCCTATTATAAAATTTACTCCTGGAGGAATAAAGTTAGCTTTGGGCTTGATGACATCATACTTAGTGTAAATTCCAAATGGAATAAACAAAAAGCCAGGTTGGTAAAAATGCTTTTTACCTTTGTCAACAATGGTGATCTCCCACTCCTCAGGTTCGAGTGCTTTGCGAAGTTTGTTTGCCATAATTGTGCCTCCTGTCCCGGCACCGAGAATTACAATTCTTTTCATAGAATCAGACTTTAATTTATTTCATTGATTTATATCAATACTTTTAATCAAAGATAGATTATAATGATTAATATCACAAATCATCCTGGCTGTTTTTCGAAAATTAAACATTTGATTAAGTCTAAGACATATTATGTTAGACTAAAACATTAAAATTGATAACCTTTGTAATAAAAATTTGTCTCTAGCCTTATAAAAATTGACTTGCATCAAAAAGAAAAAAGCCCCGCAAGGCTTAGGCCTTGCGGGGCTACAAGAAATAATATGAAAATCAATAACTTACCCTACATTACCACTATTCGCAACCACCTCCTACCTGCTTTTTCTTGACAGGAACGGCTATCTTAGGTTGCTGGACAGGCTGCGCTGCTTGTGCCTTTGAAACTTTTACATCTATACGCTTACTACCAGTGATGTATGGGTATGTATTAAAGGCAGTATTAAAATCTATACGTTTATTAAGAATACCATCCATGAAACTATGATAACCGAACTTTAGCGAGTAAGCATTGTATCCCAGCACCCGCAGATAAGCTGTAGTAGCTACAGAAGTATAGCCATGATAGCAGTAAACCACGATAGGTTTGTCTTTTTGCAAATATGCCAGTTTTTTAGAAGGTAAAAGTTCATTTGGTCGAATATTAACTGCACCTGGTATATGTCCAATCTTGTAATGCTCTTTTTTACGCAGGTCAATGATAAAATATTTTGAAGGGTCTTCGAAGACCTTGTCTGCGCTAATGAGATACTCTGAAGGCTTGAGATTCTGTGCTTCCTTGACTCTGTCCCGCAATACTTTCAATGGCAATCCCTTCTCTAGCTGTGGTAAGGAAGATTTTTCTGTCAGCTCAACATCCTCCTTGCTTATACGGTTAATGTATTTTGCGGAAATATTTTTCTTGAAAATACCTGAAAAGTCTCTATTCCAGCCTGCCATACCATAAGCCAGGGAATAAACATTCTTATATCCAAGCATTCTAAGGAGCTCTGCATTATATGTAGCACTCTGTCCTGAGTAGCAAACCAGAACAACGCGATTATAAGCTGATACATTGATGCCATTGAGAAACTTTAGTAAATCTTTAGCCTGCACATTATAAGCTCCATTTATGTGCCCTGCCTCATAAGCATCCTTACGCCTGATGTCAATAATCAAGTCTTTGCTTAGTTCATCTTTTACAACAGGAGCGATTATCACTGGAGGGAAAGCCTCCTCTGTGACAACAGGATTGGCCTGCTGCATAAACTCGGCAAGTGCAGGCTGAGCATGTTTAGAAAGCAGAGCATCAATATCTGCTGTATAGTAAGTCTGTGATTTATTGCAAGATAGCAAAACCAAGAAGCTCAAAAGCAAAGCAAAACTTATTTTTTTCATCACTATTGATTTTTAGTTTTCGGTTAATAAATTATTCGCATCCACCACCTACCTGCTTTTTCTTAACAGGTACTTGCACAGACACTTTTGGTTGTGACTGTGTGGTCGGTGTACCTCCACCAGCTGCTAGCTCGGCAAACTTGTCTTTGTAGTTAAAATCTGGTTTTTCGTCATCATAAAAAGCACTTCTGATGGCAAAATTCTTAACAAAGTTGTTCCTCAAACTCTCGTATGTACCGAGCAAGGCGTAGCAGTTTTTATATCCAGCCCTTTTGGCTACTGTCACTGACAGGCGTGTAAAGCTAGGATCATCGCTATAAAAGACCTTTATTGCATCACTATTCAATACATCCTTGTGCCATTTTTTCAATAGGCTTTTGGATGGTATATTTATAGCATTTGGCAAATGCCCTAGTGCATAAGTGTGCGGATCCCTCAGGTCAATCAGAACGAAATTTACCGTATCCTGGAAGTAGATGATGTGGTAAAATTGCTCTGGGCTAAGTTCTTTTATCTGGAAGCTCTGCATGAAGCTTTCCGGATCGTCATTTTTAACATTACAACTAGCCAGGGCAACCAGGAGAATTATTAAGTAGCTGAGACGTTTCATTTGAAATTGTTTTTTAAGTTTTTAGCCAAAGAAATAATTATTCACAACCTCCGCCAACCTGCTTTTTCTTAACAGGTACCTGAACTTTGACCTTTGGTTGGGAAGAAGACTCTTCACCACCTGTTGCACCTGTGAAGAATCGTGCAGCTGCACGGCGGAATTCGTATTTCTGAAATTCTGCTTGTTTAGCCCAATCTGCCGGACGCTTGGGTTGTAGTAAATCATTGAACCAGGCATTAAGGCCTCCTTTGAGCACATGTAAATTTTTGAACCCAGCTGCTGTGGCTATCAACCATGCTTTGTCTGCCAGGGAAGTGCCGTTTGAGAAAAACACGATATTATATACATCTGAACCTGAAAGCAATTGCTGGTTGGTCTCGTTGAGTAATGAATCTATTGGCATATTAATAGCACCTGGCAGGGAAAACTGCTTATATTGCTCAGGCATACGAACATCCACCAATAGTAACATTTTATCTTGATTCATCAAAGCTCTGGCAATATCATCGACACTGACGTACCGGGCTTTGTAATTGACCAGGGTTATTAAATCTTTATTAGGCACCCTCTCAACATGGGTTTTAACATTTGGCAGAAAAGCAGACCACAGACCGCCAAGTAGCAAAAGGGCAAATATGAAAAGACTTGTTTTTTTCATAGCTTAAATTTTTTAAAGTCCTAATTCTTCAAGATCCTCAGGGGATTTGTTTTTGTTAACCTTTTTCTGCACCCAATCAGCGAAAAAGAATGATGCTATCGCTATAACAATCATTATCAGGATAAACAAACCCTGACTGATGCCTAGCCAATCTGCTACATTAACCTGACCCATGAATGTAGAATTCCTGAACTTCTCAAACACTGGTGTGTATGTAAATGCGTAAAAATAAATACCCAGGAACACACCCACTGCGAATACAATACCATCTATCTTTCCTGTAGAAGCAGCACAGAAACCTGTACCAGGGCAGAAACCTCCGAGCAGGAATCCAATAGCCATGAGCAATCCACCTACCAATGTAGGCAACCAATAAGTGTGGGGATAAAAAATCTTTGTCAGGTCAATAAGTCCATAATGATGCATTATGAACAGGCCAGCAGCTGCAGTCAAAGCTGCAGTAAAGAAGACCTTTAACACTGTCATATCATAGCCATAAAACACACCTGCGAGCTTACGTGTGTTTGTGAAGCCGCCTGCTTCGAGCATGCCGCCAAAGACAATACCAATAAAGAAAGCTATTAGCAGATTGACGTTTTCGTTAATTATTCCAAGTGGATATAATGGACCCATAATTCTCTGATTTTAAATTAATTGTTAAATCCAAAGTTTTCGGAAGAACCATGCAAACAGATAGCCTCCACCGAATACAGCCACAAGGCCGATATAACCCGAAAGGGAGTTGACAGCCATACCAGACATAATCAGACCAGAAGTACAACCACGGCCTAGCTGGGTACCTACGCCCCAGAAAATACCACCTAATAGTGCTGCTATCAGACGTGTTTTATTGGAAATCTTGGGTGATTTACCAATCTTCCATTCCAGACGACCGAAAATGGCTGCAGAGATAATGGCTCCTGCCATCACACCCAATATTTCGAATACCAACCACGAATCCAGGGGATGGCCATTACTGACCACTGCTCCTGAATAGTGTGATTTAAGGGCATAAGTGTGACTAACTGCATCAAAAGAGGCAATAACAAATCTTTTGTAAGCACCGCTGGAACCCAGTCCTTCTCCAGAGAAATAATATGCTGCTATCAGCGCTAACCCTATGAAAAATCCAGCGATGTATGGGTTTAAGTATTTATTTTTCAAATCTTTCATAGCTTTTTATTTTAAAAAACTGTTGGAATTGGCATAAATGAAGAAATTTCACCTGCATAAACCATTATTATACGGAAAATCAGACCGCCCAAAAGAATCAAGAATGCAGGTACAGCCACAGGAACCGTGAAGCCCTTTAGCTCCAGTATTTCCAGAATCCATGGAAGGACCAATCCCATTCCCACAAATACTGTCCAGAATACAGCTGTAAAATCACCACCGAAAAACATCTGTGCTGTCTGCACCTGAATCTCAGGTCCTTGTATCATATTAAAGAACATCTGGAAAATCAGATACATCTCAAGGATAATCAGGTAAAAGTCTATCTTGGTATACAGGTGACGCTCCTTGTGATTATTCGAAATCCACATGATAGCTGCTGTTGCTGTAGAAACACCAGAAGTCAAGAACAGAATACCAAGAATCGGTGTGTTCCACAATGGACGTGCATTCATTGTCGAAAGTAGAATACCTGTATAAATTCCAAGTACAATGCTAAAAATCAAGGTAACGATAGCCCATAGTCGACGATGCTTAGCAAATCCTTCAACAATTTTCCCCAAAATCTTGACATTCTCCATAAGGCGTTTGACCCACTGGAAAAATCCTAACCATTTCTTTCTTCCCCTCTTGTCGAAAAATTCAATCAAATCATCTGTGAAGCTCAGAGGCCACAGCAATGAGAGGAAAAATACAATTGTCAGAGTCCAGGCACCCCAGTTCATCGGGGACTGCAATCTAATGTGTGTAAGCAATTGCCAGAAATAAGCTTTGTGTCTGAGGTCACCAATCAAGAACAACAGACCCAGGGCAATAATTATTGGAGGTATCACAGTAGCCACTTTGACAGTGACAGGATACTCCTCGTCTTTGCCCATCAGATAAAACAATGTGGCAAAAATCAATATACCAGCCGCCAGACCACCTATGAACAAATACAGCGGAATACCAAAACCCCAGACATGTAAATGCGGATAAAGTATGTCTATATGACGACCACTAACAATGAGATATTCTTTCATTGCACCAATAATTTTTTATTTAAGAAAATACAAATTTGGTTTTGTACCGGCATCAGGAGCCAGTGTATAGTACTCACGTTCGCGTAGGACTTTGGATATTGGACTGTTTTCATCGTCCAGGTCACCAAATATCAGGCAATAAGTAGGACAAACAGAAACACATGCTGGATCCTGTCCATTTTTGACCCTGTGGTCGCAGAATGTACATTTGTCAACATATCCATCTGGATGGAAATAACGTGCACCATAAGGACATGCCTCTATACATGCACCACATCCAATACATTCTTCAGGCGTTACTTTCACAATGCCACCTTCGACAATGTGGCTAGCGCCAGTAGGACAAACACGCACACATGGCGCATCATCACAATGGTGACAACGACGTGATTCGAAGTGTACCTTTAGTGTATCTGGATAAGAACCATTGACTATCTCTACGATCCAATCACGTGCATAACCAAAAGGCACATTATTTTCTGTCTGACATGCGACCACACAGTCTGCACATCCTACGCATTTGCGTGTATCAACAGCCATTGCATATCTCATAGCACCGGGGTATTACGATTGTTTGTTTGGTTTTTGTGTAAGGATTCTTACAAAATTGCTTCGCATACCGGTCGAGCCGGTTATAGGATCTATCTTAACTTTTGTAATAAGCTCATTATCAAGCACTCCTCTAGCATAAGCCTTGCGCAATTGCTTTGATTTCTGCCCAAAGCCGTGTGGTAAATACACAGAATCAGGACGGATACGCTCAGTTATCCTGACCTTGACAGAGAAGGTTGAGACCTTACCATCCTGGTTCTCCAGCCATACTTCCTGGCCGTTCTCCAGCCCAAGAAGCTTAGCAACCTTTGGATGGACCCACACGTGATTTTCTGGCCGCAATTCATGCAAATACGGATTATTTGTTGTTCTACCAAAGCTATGCATTGGCACACGACCGTAAATCAAGCGGTAAAAACCAGCAGGTGGTTCATCATGCTTTTTATACACAGGCATTGGGTCATAACCCATAGCAACCAGGTCTGTAGAATAAAGCTCTATTTTACCTGTATTCGTTGGGAATGGCCAATCATAACCATCAGGTATATATAACGGTGTCTTACGCTCAAAATGCTTAACACCGACTTTTTTCAGCTCTTCAAGCGAACTACCGACCTGCCGTAGCTGCCAGTCAAGAACTTCTTTGATATCCTTCCATGGATAATATTTCTCCAGTCCCAGACGTATTCCAAGCTCACGTGCTATCCACCAACCTGGCTTTGACTCATATTTTGGTTCCACAGCTGGCATACGCAAAGCAATATTAGGAACACGGTGACGGCTATTACGTAACAGGTCATAACGCTCAAGATAAGTAGCTTCTGGTAATATCACATCAGCGTAGCCTGTGATCTCGGAAGGGAGTATATCCACGACTACTACCAGATCCTGGTTCTGCAGTGCCCTAATCGTTTTCTCCTGATCAGGTATTGATTGAATCAGGTTAGTAGCGACAACAAACCATCCTTTGACCTTATATGGTCCATCATACTCTGGTAGAGAGTGATCAATCAAGACATTTGTCACACCAGCAATAGCATACTTATATTTATCAGTTGTAATAGTACGCCAGGACCACCGAGGCTCTTGGAATGGAGGATGTGGAAACTGTGGCAGCGATACTTTTTCGGAGAAATAAAATCCACCACGCTTACCCCATGCTCCAAGCAAAGCATTAAGGATAGCTATAGCACGCTCACGCTGTGTGTCGTCTCCATACCAGGCTGTGTGACGCCCAGGGTGGATAACGACTGACGGAGCAGCTTTGGCCATCTCATGGGCTGTTTTGCGGATAAGATTCGGATCAAGTGTTGTAATTGTAGATGCCCATTGAGGAGTGAAATTCCTAACATGACCTTTGAGATAATCAAACCCATAGGTGTACTTGTCAACATACTCTTTGTTGTACAAATTATCATAAATCAATACATGCATCCATGCCAGAAGCAGGGCAATATCTGTTCCTGGCTTAATTGGCAACCAATACTTGGAATGAGCTGCGGCAGTGGAGAAACGTGGATCTACAGTAATGACAGTGGCACCATGATCTATGGCATGACTCATATCCTGCACATGACCATTGTGCATATTTTCTCCTATGTGGTTGCCTATCAATACCAGACATTTGGTATTCCTGACATCTGTAGGTTCTGGAGAGCTAAGTCCCTGACCATAAGTAGCAATAAAACCTACTTCACGGGTGACCAGACACTGTGCTATGGCTGGCTCAGCATAGGTCTGTGAACCATAGGCTTCCCACAAATATTCAAAATGTGGGCCAGTTGTACCATGATAGAACAGGGCCATAGCCTCGCGGCCATACTTCTGCTCTATCTGTTTCATCTTCTCTGCAATGTAATCAAAAGCCTCGTCCCAAGTAGCCTCTTTAAATTTCTGACTACCAGGCTTACCCACACGAATAAGAGGCCGCTTTAGACGGTCAGGGTCATAATAAGCACCCAGACCACCTGTACCTCTTGGACACAATCGTCCATTACTGTGTGGATCTAATTCATTACCTGTGACCTTAACAATATTACCCTTCTTGTCTTTCCAGACCCAACCAGCACATTTCCAGAAACAAATGTCGCAAACCGTGGGAGTCTTAATCAGCTCAGACTCCAGAGGTGGATTGTGGTCTTTTTTCAAGAAAGGTGGTATGAAACCAAAGACAGGCTTAGAAATAGCTGCTCCGACTACACCTGCAGACGTAATCTTAATAAAATCACGACGGGTAATTTCTTTCATCAACTTAGATTTTTGGCTCTTTTTACAAATTTATATTAAATCCAATTACCCGCCGCCTCGGGTCTAATGTTCTAAGCTACATAACAAGATGTTTTCTAAATTTTAACACATTGATTAAATTTAATAAACAGATATGTAAAATTATATGATAAAAAATCAACATAATGAATCATTGACAAAAAACAACTAACTTATTGCTGAAAGTTTATGTAATAAGTCTGGCTGTTTTATTGTTATCTGTTTGCCATTAATTTCAATGATATTTTCCTTTCTCAGCTCTCCCAATATACGGACAGCATTCTCAGTAGATATAGAACAGAGCTCTGCAAGCTCCTTTCTGGTGATTGGAAGTGTAAATGTAGTATCCTTGTAAATTTCCTCAGCAAAGTATATCAACACGTCAATCAGACGTCCGCGTGCAGTCTTTTCACTAAGTGATAAGATTTTATCCAATGTCAGGTCAGCACATTCACTGATGTTCTTTGTAATCTCGAAAAGAAATTTATGATTTTTCTGTGCCTGCTCTGTAAAAATTTCCTTTGGTATCATACACATCTTGGCATCTGTGATAGCGGCAACAGAAAAGTTATACACGTTTAACTCGGAAAACAAAGAATGAAGACCTATGAAATTCCCTTCTGGTATAAGCTTAATAATAATGTTGCGATTCTTGCCTTCAACATAAAGCTTAACAAGCCCCTGGGACACATAAAGAGAGTGTGTTGCCAATGTGCCTTGCTTGGTTACTATCTCTCCTTTTTTGAACTTGATAATCAGACAATGCTGCTGTAATTTAAGAATTTCTGCAGAACTTAGATGAGAGAATGCCTTGGACTTATAAGGACAGTTACGACAATCCTTTGGACGGGAAAATCTAGCCATAATTTCACATTTTTATTTATTAACAAAGATAATTTTATTTGATTTAAATCAAAAAGTAAAATCAATATTTTTAAAGAAATAATGTAATACAATAACACACGAACAACAAAACTTATTGATTTTAAACAGATTACACACTAAAATCTGTTTTTAATTCTTCATAGGTGGGAAAGTGCTCAAGGAAAACACACTTATCCTTTTCTTCGACTCTACATACATAGGTTTCCTTGAGATTCGTCAAGGCCAGATACTGGGCGCCCATAGAATAAAGATATTGCCATACCTGCTCAAAAGTTGACCTGTTAATTTTAACATCAGGTGCCTTACATTCAATTATCATAATCGGCTTTTGCTTTCTAAAGATTACAATATCAGCCCTACGTTTTTGTCCTGCGAAATCCAGGCTTACCTCGGTCTTAATAATCTCAATGGGATAACCTTGCTGCTGCAAGAATTTAATGAACCCTTGCCTTACTTTCTCCTCTGGCGTAGCTGCAACATATTTTTTCCGGGTTGGATCAAAAAGTCTATCCATAGATCCTCGTTTAACTGCCTAGAAACATGTAGCTAATACGACAAATTTAACCTATATTTAAACTTCTACCAAACAAAGTTCTACTATGAAAAAGTTTTTCTCAATTGCGGTAATTTTTCTTTCCGTAGCTCTTCATGCGCAAGAGACTAAGTTCAGACACTTTGAAATCGAAGCAGGAGTTGGGCTGTGGACTCCTATTTCCCCTGATCTGATGAATATGAGTGAAATATATACATATCATACAGATCTCGGAGACTATAAGATTCTAAATGTTAGTGGCTATGGATATGGTCCAGCTCCCTCACTCAAATTTTTAGAAACAATCTCGGCCTTAGCTTCGCTTTTACTTTTGTACATTCAGAAAACAAGGTTAATGAATCTATAAATGACTCAACCACAGTGAATTTTGATAATGAATTACAAATTCCTAGTTTCTCCTTATCCATACTTGGGCGGACAGATCCAGGTAAACACTTCTATCTGTACTATGAAACAGGGATAAAATTTATACCTAGTTATGAACTAAATATAAGCTACTCAAATACTTACAGTAACCCTCCTGATCTCGATGCTTATGGCCCTGCAGGAGTAGGGATGAGTTTTAACATCACAAAATTTTTATCTCTCAACTCCCAGGCTATTTACAGCTTTATCCCTGCAGATCTAACATACGAAAACAACGACGTAACTCTGGAAAATCAAAGCAATCTAAGAGGAATAATGCTAAAATTTGCTTTAGCATTTAAATTCTAAGCTGTCTAACTCTGTGTATCTAACCAGAATTTTACGAGCTGTGGTAAAAGGTCCATTCAAAACTTATTTACCAAACTTGGCTTAGCATTGCTATACAGAAATCGCTCTATGAGAGTTTCAAAAATCTGGGAGAATAAAAACTTTATCCTGCTCTGTCACCTGTTTTTATGGTGTTTCAATGGCTAAATTTGGGAAACCCACTCTTTTACATCCACATCATAAAAGTTCGAGGCTGCCTGGGGGCAGCCTCGAAACAGAAATCTGTAATTAGTTACGCACTAAAATAGCCAGTTCAGACCAATATACAATCCTGAGCTACCATCCTGTTTATTAAGGGCTTTACCATAATCGACTGCTACGATAAAGTTCTCATTGAGTGCAAAACGAATACCTCCGCCATAACCGATATGCGGTTGCTTGATTATCTGAGGGTCAGAAACAAAAAACATATCAGGTGTATAGCCTGCAGATGGCGCAACGTTGAAATTTAGATTATAGTCATGACGCTTGAGAATTATTCCACCATCAGCAAATGCACTAAGAGCAATGTAAAAATCCTGACCCAGAACCTTCGTATTGAGCACACGCCAGCGCATCTCCAGATTACCAAAGGCAACACCGTCAGCTATCAGACGGTCACGCATGATTCCACGGATTGTCTTTGCTCCGCCAAAACCATCCTGGATATTTTCCTTGGTGTTGAAATAAAAAGGCAGCATATAAAACGGAGCACGTCCAGCCAGCACATAATTGACCGAACCACGATACGCGAAGATCAACTTCTTTGGCAAAATTGTAAAGTACTGGCGATGCGTGAGTACCAGTTCCAGGTATCTATATTTTTTTGGATGGGCAAAGTCCATACCTGATACAAAGAATACTTCTTCCCACATACCTTTGTTTGGCATAGGTTCATTATCACGGGTATCATAAATAAGCCCCAGTTTCATCATTCCCATATTGCCACCATGTGCTTCATCAGCCTCTATAACACCCCATTTCTGATAAAGTTCATACAAACCTGGCACACTATCCACAGAAGGAAGCATATCAGCAGGGTCTTTTCCCCTATTTAGCTTGTCGATGTTAACAGAATTAATCTTTATGCCCAGATAACCAATGCCAGCGTATAGTCTGAGCTTATTCCCCTGGAGAGGTATCTGGAAATCGGGCATAAAACGGAGCGTCCGCCTATCCATACGATAAAACATACGGCTCTTGTAAGTACCTGTTCCTGTGGTCATCCAATCTGGATGAAATACTGACTCATAGCCATTAAATCCATAAAAATCAAGGGCTTGCTCAATATAATAACCAAAATCCAGCAACATACGAACATTAGATCCAAGGAAAGCCTTGTCATCATAATTTATCCTGTAAATACCGCTACCCTTAGTTGTGTTTGATGCTTCGAGATAAATAGAACGAAGATAATCAGGATAGAGACTACCATCCCCCCAGTCAAATACATAACCGATTGCTCCATAGCGGAATCCAACATCTGTGTTATAAGACAAAGCTGGCAATGCGCCTCCAAACTTCCAGCCCGTAGGAGGAGAGCTTTTTTTCGTAGTATCAGTCTGTGCCATGAGCGAAAAGCCCAACACGAGAACCATAAAAATGGAAAGTAATTTTTTCATACTTGTGCTTTTTGTGTTTCATTGCCAAATTTATTTAAAATTATTTTTTATTAAAAATTTCATAAAATGTGTCATCAAGTCAAATTTTTTTCTTTAACAAAAAGACTTATTTTTAACTACTCAAATCCATAAAATTCGAAAAACATGGAAAAATTCAATCTCGTTATAATAGGCTCTGGACCAGGAGGTTATGTAGCAGCTATCAGAGCATCACAATTAGGACTTAAAACAGCCGTCATAGAAAAAGCAGAAATAGGCGGAGTATGCCTAAACTGGGGATGTATACCCACAAAGGCACTTCTGAAAAGCATACACATTTTGTCAGATATCAAATCAGCAGCTAAATTCGGTGTCAAAGTCGGTGATATTCAGCCTGATTTCAAAAAAATAATCCAGCGTTCCCGCACAGTGGCCTCACAGGTTAGCAAGGGTGTGGAATTTTTGTTCAAAAAAAACAACATTACTGCCCTCAAAGGTCATGGCCGCATCCGGGATAGAAACACAGTAGAAATTACACCCCAGGACAAGGAAAATTATCTTGTGCAGGCAGATTATATCATCATTGCCACAGGCGCCAGGGCAAGACAATTACCAGGTCTGGAGATAGATGGCCAGCGCATAATAGGCTATCGCCAGGCCATGACACTCGAAGAGCAGCCTGAGTCAATGCTTGTTATAGGATCAGGGGCAATAGGTGTGGAGCTTGCCTCATTCTATGCAGCTCTGGGTACAAAGATTACAATCGTCGAACTGCTGCCACGTGTCGTTCCTACCGAAGATGAAGATGTCTCTGCTGAGCTGGAGAAACATCTCAAACGCCAGAGGATAAAAGTTTACACCTCCTCTACTGTAAAATCACTCACGCCAGATGGAGACAGGACTAGGGCTCTGCTCGACACACCCGAAGGTGAAAAAGAAATATTTGTGGACAAAGTCTTTTCAGCAGTTGGTATCACGCCCAATACAGAGGACATTGGTCTGGACAGGGTGGACATAAAAACCGAAAAAGGCCGTATCATTGTTGACGAATTTTACCGTACCTGTGTGGATAATATTTTTGCCATAGGAGATGTGATAAACACTCCAGCCCTGGCACACGTTGCTAGTGCAGAAGGTATAACAGCTGTGGAATACATTGCAGGGCTCAATCCCCAGCCAATTAATTATAATGCTATACCTGCAGGCATTTTCACACATCCAGAAATAGCATCTGTCGGACTGCGGGAATACCAGGC
>JALVRO010000192.1 GCA_027031265.1 Bacteroidales bacterium
TCTGACGTTCCAATTTTCTGCTCTTAATCTCCAGTTCCCTGGTTCTCTTCTTTACCAGATCCTCCAGATGTATGTTCTGATATTCAAGTTTCTGCTTTAATTTTTCATTCTGGTTAAAAATATCACTGAATATCTTTGCTAGAACCAGAGACTGACCCAGCAACAATACAAATACTATCAAAGGCATCAGACTGACTGTGTCTATAACCCTCAAATAGAGCAATATATTATTAAGACCCAGTATAAACATCAACAAAAAAGTTATAGCCAGAATACCAATACCTGAAGTTCCAAGCCTTAAATGTTTATAAATCAAATAAAGGGAAATAAACGCTGTCAGAAAATAAACTGGCTGGTAATAGGGCATTGTCTGGGTATAAACAATAGAGGGGAAAAATAAAGAAATACTAAAAATCACAGACAAGCCTAACAGGCCAAACAAACTATATTTAGCAATAACGTCTCTCTGGGTTACCTTGTACAAATAATACATCAAAGACGGTGGGATAAAAAAGAAAGTAATATATTCAAGGCGGTATTTCCAGGTAAATGAAAGATGAGGGAAAATCGAATAAACAAAATTGTGATCCATAACAAAGATTCTCAATCCCAACAACATGGCAAAAATAAAAAACGATATCACAGCATAGCTCTTGCGGTGCATGAAAAAGATAAAGAAATTATACATTGCCATTATCAAAGCAGCTCCAAACAACAAAGCACTAATAATCAAAGCAATATTTAAGTATCGTAAAATACTATCCCTATCCCCTAATCTTGGCGAATAAAAAAAACCTCCCTCTCTATGGGAAAAATTTGCAATCTGAACTATTAACTCATTACGATAACCTACTCTGATATCAGCTACTATAGGTTTGATACTAGGCTTGTAGCCCATATTCTTAGGGGCAGGATTCCCAGATTTTCCTATCTCCTCACCATTCCACCACACACGGATAGCACTATTAGCAGAGAAAAAATATATTCTTAGCACTTTATCGGGATCATTGGTCAGAATAAGCAGACGATATGTGGCATAACCCGTGTCTGATACACTCCTGCCATTAATATAAACCTTGCTCCAATAATCAGGCACCACAGCATAAGCATCAGCCACATAAATTTGTGGATGAAAATCATCTGGATCAAGAAGCTTGTTCCAATAAAACTCCCACTCCCCATTCAATTTCAGTGGAGGAAAAGTATCTAGATTAACCTCGCGTAAATCCAGTACACCTTTCTGGGCCTTTATAACTTCCCCACTACTAGGATCAGCATATAATCCCACAAAAACAAATAATACAAAAATAGTTATATAAACACGGAGCTTCATCAAGATTCCATGTTTTGGATAAAAGCCGTTACCAATGCCTTACTCTCAAATTCTGATTTTACTATGTATATGCTAATATTCACTCTATTGCCAGCTTTGTCAACTATATAGGAAAGACGGCTAGTGTTGAGCAATGGCCTGGACACATTGAAATACTCAAGTAAATACTCCACATCATCAATACCTATTGGTTCTGGCAGCTCTGGTAATATAGCACTCAGCCTTTTGCCAAGCACTACGTCACGCTTTACTTTCCAGAGCTCCTCGGCATTCTTGTTAAACAATACAATATGCTCTGTCTCATCAATGGCTACAACTGCCTGATTTAACTGCTCAAACACATTAACAAAAAGATTCCGCCCAATATTCTCTATTCTTAACCTATGCTCCAGTTTCTCCCTGGCTGCCTCAAACCTGGCTTGCAAACGCTCTATCTCCTCCTCTTTGCGGCTAATCTCCTCTTCCTTTGCCTTGACAGCACGCTGTGCCTTGACCATATCAGAAACATCAACACCAATCATCATAATGCTCTCAATATTACCCTCGACAATATATGCGAAATAATATGCCTCAATCCACACAGACGTATTATAACCTGTTGTAAATTTATGTGTAGTCACATGAGCCTTACCTGTAGCAATACTCCTCCAGGCTATTGTAAACTCCTGTGCCTCTTCTATTGACAAAAGCTCTACTATCTCTTTATTCAAAACATCCTCCTTATTCAACCCCAGTATTGTCAACAAGTTATTATTAACGTCTGTTATCCTCCCATCCAGACTTAATGTCATTCTAACAAGCAAGTTATCACTAAAACGCATAACTGCCAGCTGCTCCTCAACCAATTTCTTTTCCGCAGTACGATTAAGCCCAAGGAACAAAATCTTCAACAGCTCACCTTCCTTACTCTTAACTGCTATGATTGCCGAACTTATCCATCTGTCCTGACCATTATATGATATAAAATGCAAGTCTCCATCAAATACCTCTTCCTTGTTGATTATATTATCCCACAACTGGTCAAATAAATCTTTCTCCGAATCATGCAAAAAAGTGGTAAAATGCTTGTTGGCTATCTCAAAATAATCCGTATAATCTAAGGCCTTGATAAACTTATCATTAGCATAAATCAAGAACCCATCTCTGTTAAACTCAGCCCTCAACAAAGCTCTATTAACAGAATTAGTAAAACTAATAAATTCCTCACTCTGCTTGGCTGCCTCCTCCTGTAACATCTGTAATTCTGTCATACTTTTACGCATCTTCTCCTCCTGCTGGGCCAGAATCTCTGCCTGTTTCTGTGACTCTTTTAATAACTGCTGTGTCTGTAAATTTCGCTTAACATTAGCCAATGTCGCAGCAATACTCTTGGAGATCTGTTCTATAAACTCAACATGATACTGCTCAAATCTACTAAAAGAGGCAAGCTCCAGTACACCATGAACTTCACCCTCCTCATCAATTAGAGGCGAAATCAAAATAGACCTAGGATTAGCCCCTCCTAATCCTGAGGTCACCTCCACAAAGTCTTCTGTCGTATCATTCAAAACCACAACATTCTTCTCTATAGCCGCAGCACCAATTAGTCCCTCACCCCACATAAGCTTTTTGTCAGGAAACTTCTTTCTATCATAAGCAAAGAATGCTATCATCTCAAGATATTTCTCACCCTTCTCCTCCCTGGTCACAAAAAAAGCAGCCTGCTTGGCATCCATATAACGTGTCAAATAACTGGTAACCTTCTCTGCCAGCTTATCTAGATCATCCACATTCTCACGCAAAATATTACTAAACTCTGCCAAACCCCTGTTTATCCAGTTACGCTGTTCTTCCTCACGTCGTCTCTTCTCATCTTCTTGACGGGCCTGCTTTATCTCATCCCTCAATGCTATAAGAGACTGTACAACCCGGTCCTGGATAAACTCATTGCTAAAACCAATCTCTGTATTACCCTTTCTCAACTGCTCTACAAAATTGAAAATTGCCCTGTTCTTGGAATTCAACCATGCTATTTCTTGCTCTATATCCCTGATATTCTTTGATAAATCAGTTACTATATAGTAAATGAAAAAATATACCAGAAATGGCAAAAGCTCTATATAAAACAAAACAGGATGCTGTAAATGAAAATCCCAAAAAGTGCTTATACTTATCGGGGTATTCTGCAAATAAAAATACAGGGTTAGAAAAACAATTATATATAAAACTGACGCTATGGTCATTGAGTAAATATAGGATGGTAATATCTTCGTTATACTAACTATTTTCGTTCCTGACTTTTTCATATTTTCAGATTTTTCACCCAATTAACTACAAATTTAAAAAATTATGCAATATAGGCAACATCCTTTAATAGAATTTATTTAAAGAATGTCTTAACAATTATTTTTACCAGGCGCTCTGGTATAAATGGTTTTATAATCCATCCAGATACACCCGCTCTCTTGGCTTTTAGCTTCAGATCAAGACTCTGGGAATAACTCATCATCAACACCAGAACATCAAACCTGTCCAATATTCTGACTGCTAATTCTGTGCCATCCTCCCCATCTATAGTGTCACTCATCAGAACAACATCAATATTATTACCCTCTAATATAGAAAAAATCCCTTGCTCATCCGTAACGCTAAAGACCTTATAATTAAACTTCTCCAGGGTAAACTCCAGCACATCAAGTATTGTCTTCGAATTATCTGCTAATAAAAAAGTATACATAACAAAAATTTATAATTCAAATTCCTCATCCGTCTCAAACTTATGATATTTATAAGCCAGCAAGGACAAAAAATCACTTATCTTATCAACAGCCTGCTGTGTCTCTGCCGAAACTGGCTGTCTCTTGAGCCTGAGCATCCAGATACCATACATCACCTCCAGCGCAACCTCTATTATGGACTTATCCCTGGCTGTGGCCCTGTTGAGATACTCTGCTAAATAAGGCATTGCCTGTTCAAAAACCTGATGATAATCCTGATGAAATGGCGAACGCATTAACCTTATATGCATATCCGTTAGATCCCTTACAACACTCCTCAACACCTGAATATGTCCCTTTTCTTCCACACCCTCATTCTTCATGGTCTCTATAAGACTTTCATACCATTGACGCATAGCCTTGCGAGTATCTTCGTCCACATCAAACTGGCT
>JALVRO010000193.1 GCA_027031265.1 Bacteroidales bacterium
TTCCATAAAGGCTGGTTCAAACAAAAATCATAACTGTCTGGAAGCCCACTGCAATAAGTAAGGTGACAATAACTGTCCACCATTGCGCCCGTGGAGAAAAACATACTGACTTTTTAAGCCTTGGCAGGCCGAACCACAATGCTATTATAAGCACATCCATAAATACATTTTTCCAATGTGACTGCCAGGGTGTGATCTGAACCACATTACCAAAGCAGCCTGCATACTCCATAGAATGGTGAATAGCAACATACAGAGTCTTTGGAGTAAAGACTAGCATCATTAAACTGGAAATCCACAAACTGGCTTTTGGGAATATATTTAAAATCATCATCACACCAACAACAATCTCTGTTGTTATCACGCCCATTGCCAGAAAAAGATCAAAACGGGTAAAAAAATCCATTGACATCAAAGTCAAATACTCATCAATTTTATGTGCTGTGGCAATTGGATCAAGTCCCTTGGCCACGCCTGAGAAAAGGAACAAAAGACCTAATATAATCTGGAATGTACGATACATAATAATCTACGTATTTCAATTTCTTACGAATGTATAAAAAAATCCCGGACAAAACCGGGACAAAAATCACTTTTTCTTAAACAGAATTTCTATAGGCACACCATGGAAATCCCATTTTTCTCTGATACGGTTCTCCAGAAAACGGCGGTATGCTTCCTTGATATGCTCTGGATGATTAGCAAAGAAAGCAAAAGCAGGATAAGGTCTTGGCAGCTGTGTTATATACTTGATCTTGATATACTTACCATGATGAGCTGGTGGTGGTGTCTGCTCAATTATTGGCAGGAGGGTCTCGTTTAGCTCAGAAGTCTTGAGACGGCGTTTGCGATTATCATAGACCTTGAGCGCTGTCTGCAAAGCATTATATATTCTCTGCTTGTGTAGCGCTGAGATAAATAGTATTGGCACGTCAGTAAAAGGTGCAATGCGTTCGTGAATATTCTTACGGAACTGGTTGTGAGTATTTGTGTCTTTCTTAATCAAATCCCATTTATTAACCAAAAGCACAATACCTTTGTGATTCTTCTGTATCAGCCGAAAAATATTCAAATCCTGCGATGTAATATTGCCCTCTGTGGCGTCAATCATGAGGAAAACAACATCTGCCCTCTCAATAGTGTGTATGGTGCGCATGACCGAATAAAACTCCACATCGTCCTTGACCTGGCTCTTGCGGCGCATACCAGCAGTATCCACCAGCATGAATTTCATACCATACTTGTTGTACACCGTGTCAATTGAATCGCGCGTAGTGCCTGCAATAGGTGTCACAATATGACGGTCCTCCCCAATAAGGGCATTGATAAACGATGATTTACCAACATTTGGGCGTCCCACAACTGCAAAACGAGGTAATGTCTCCTCCGCTTCTCCCACAGGGTGCTTGCCCAGAATCTCAAAAACCCGCTCCATCATATCATACACGCCAACATCATTAACAGCTGAGATCATAAACATATCGTCAAAGTCCAGAGCATAAAACTCATAGGCATCATTGACCCGCTTGTCATTATCTACCTTGTTAACAACCAGGATAACAGGCTTTTTCTGTCGATGCAGCATACGGGCTATCTCCTGGTCCAGATCAGTTATGCCTGTGGTCACATCAACAACGAACAAAATCAAATCAGCCTCATCAATAGCAAATTGCACCTGTTTTCGTATCTCTGCCTCAAACACGTCATCCGAACCATGAACATAGCCTCCAGTATCCACAACGCTACACTTATAGTCTTCCCATTGGCATGTGCCATAATGGCGGTCGCGCGTCACACCACTCACCTCATCCACTATTGCTGAACGTGTATGTGTTAGACGGTTAAAAAGTGTGGATTTGCCCACATTAGGTCGTCCGACTATTGCTAATAACTTATTTGCCATTACTACTCCTTGTTTTTCAAAAACTTACTTTTTGCACAAATGGGTTTACAAAGAAAATAAAAACACACTAAAACAAGAAATTAAAAATTGCGAAAAATCGTATCATTCACACTTGCAAAAACATTGTTTTGATAATCTATACACAAAAGAATAGCAAATGGTAATAACATCTACCAAAATCTTTTCCTTACAAGGTGCTTTCAGCACGCTTGCGAGGGAGATTGAGAAGTATAAACCCGACGGCCATGCCACCTATAGCTAGCGCTTGGCAAACAGTCTATAGACTTTCAACAGGCAAGGGTAAACGTTCTGCCCCATTTATTTCACATACAAAATCTTGAAAATCATTTCCTTGAGCAGCTCTCCCGGCGGTGTGGAGGCATTATCAACACCTTTGCTGCGAAGGTCATATTCACGTAAAATCTTTATAATCTGCGTTATTTTCTTCGGTGGGTAATTACTTGCAGCAGTATGATATTCCTGCACAAAAAAAGGATGCACGCCAAGCAGACTTGCCAGACTATTTTTATCCTTTCTGGGCGCAAAGTGCACCTTCATCACCTTGACAAAGTAAAAATAAAGCGACGAGATAATTACCTGGAGAGGATGTTTTTTCTGGTTATCAGCAAAATAATCAACTATCTGAAACACACGGTTAAAATCCCGCATACCCAGAGCTCGCTGTAATTCAAAGTTGTTATAATCCTTGCTAATTCCTACGTTTTTCTCAATAATTTCAGGTGTTATCTTTGTGCCCTGTGGTAGTAGTACTGCTAGTTTGTCCAGTTCATTAGCTATCTTTGACAGGTCTGTGCCCAGGTCTTCGACAAGCATCTGGGCTGCCACAAAGTCTATAGTCATTTTTTTCTGGCTCAGGTAGGAGCTTATCCACTTTGGTATCTTATTCTCATACAACCTCTTAGCCTCAAAAACCACTGCGTCCTGGCTATCCCTCAGAAGTTTATAAAACGAGGTGCGTTTGTCCAGTGTCTTGTATTTATAGTTAACAACCAGCACAGTAGTTGGCTGTGGTTTACGCACATAATGCAGCAATTCCTCAATCTTGCGCAGGTCCTGTGCTTCTTTAACAATGACAACCATACGCTCTGCCATCATGGGATAACGCCTTGCCGTATGTATAATATCGCGCACAGTGGTATCTTTGCCATAGACTATTACCTGGTTAAAAGCCCTCTGAGCCTCTGGCAGAGCTTTTTCTGCTATATATGAGGTTATCGTGTCAATGAAATAGGGTTCTTCGCCCATGAGGAAATATATCTGTGCAAACTGTCCCTTATTTATCTGGTTAATTATTTGTTCATAAGTTAAAACCATTTCTATCAGCTATGTTTTCTCCTGTGACAAAGATAATAATTCTCCTGGGCAGGAAAAACAGAACATACTACCACCATAAAACATTTATTATCAAGACAATAAATCTTTCATTGCAAGGTGCTAACGCACGCCTGTAATGGACTATGGTTTTCAGAATACTTTACACAAAAAGTCTGCGATAGCCCTAAGGGCTATCGCAGACACAGCCTAATATAACACTTGCAAGTTGAGGCTGTCCAAAAAGTAATTTTAACAGTAAAGATACTGAAACACAGAGATACTAACCAATTGTAAAGCAGCAATATAGTAGCTTACATTTCCCAGGTCACCATCCAGTTTTACTTCTCCGGAATATTCTTGAGCACTTCCTGTAAGAAATCCCATACTTTTTGCACTGATCCAATGTGTACTTTCTCATCTGGTGAATGAGGATACTTAATTGTAGGACCAATAGAGACCATGTCCCAATTAGGATATTTAGCACCCAAAATACCTGTTTCCAGACCAGCGTGTATAGCCATCACCTTAGGTTCCTTGCCAAACTTGTTTTTATATACTTCCTTCATTATCTTCAGAATTGCAGAATCCATATTAGGCTTCCATCCTGGATAATCACTATCAAACCAAATCTTATAAGCATTTGCCAGCTTGTAAATAGCCTCAAACATATCTGCCACATCCTTTTTGGCTGTCTCCACAGAGCTACGTATAAGTGCCTGTACATCGATAATTTTTTCATCTGCCAGACGCACCACAGACAGGTTTGTCGAAGTCTCGACAAGACCTTCCATAGCCTGGCTCATGCGAATTACACCATTTGGTGTACCCTGCACTGCCTTTATCAGGTTGTCCTGGGTGATTGGGTCAATGACAAATTCTGGTAAATCTGTCGGTTGGGCTTCAAAGCTCAGATCAGGATCTGTCTCCTTGTATTCGCTCTGGAAGATCTGGTTATACTGAGCCACAGCTTTTTCAAAGTCCTTAGCCTTATCCTTGAGTATCACAACAGTAGCATGTGCTTCGCGTGGTATAGCATTACGCATATTACCAGCAGCGAAATCAGAAAGCTGCACGCCAAGCTCTTTCTGAGCAAAGTATAAAAAACGGAAAAGCAACTTAGCAGCATTTGCACGATAAAGGATAATATCAATACCAGAGTGTCCTCCCTTCAGACCCGTCAGGCTCAGCTGATATGCCACTGCCTCGTCGCTTACACCCAGGCGTTCATAACGAAACTGTATGTTTGCGTTCAGACCACCAGCACAGCCTACGTATATTTCGCCTTCTTCCTCTGAATCAAGGTTTATGAGTATGTCGCCCTTGAGTACATCTGGCTTGAGGTTGACAGCTCCTGTCATGCCTGTCTCCTCGTCAATAGTAAAGAGAGCTTCCAGTGGTGGATGTGGAATATCCTTTGAGTCGAGTAAAGCCAATGCCAGGGCAACACCTATACCATTGTCTGCACCCAATGTAGTGCCATCAGCAGTAACCCACTCACCATCAACATAAGCCTGGATAGGATCTTTTTCAAAGTCAAATTCTTTATCACTATTCTTCTGTGGCACCATATCCAGGTGTCCCTGCAGAATCACTCCTTTTCTGTCCTCCATGCCAGGAGTTGCGGGCTTACGGATTATTACATTCCCCACCTCATCTACGATATACTCCAGACCACGATCCCGGGCAAATTGGATAACATATTCTACTGCTCCACGTTCTTTCTTCGATGGACGTGGTATTTGTGTCAAATCTGCAAAAAATTTCCAGACCTGTTTGGGTTCGAGATTCAATAATTCCTGGTTCATAATTACTGTGTTTTTCTAAATTTTGGTTTAAGTTTAAATATTTATTGTGTAATTACAAAACAATGAACAATGTTTTATAGCTCTCTCCCTGTACTTTGAGTTCCATGACATATACTCCAGATTGGAGAAATGACAATGAGAATTCTTTTTCTTTTGTGTTGTTAAAATCCTGGCTAAAAATCTTTTGTCCACAAACATTATACAGGCTTAACTTGCCTCCCTTCACTGGATGGTTCAGCACTACACGAAAGTGTCCATCTGTCACAGGATTGGGTAATATTTGCACTGCATTATCACGATCATAAGCTGACAGGCTATCTGAGTATTCAGTAACCTCAATCTCTGGAGAAGCAGCAGCATCGCCAGTATCATAGATGGCTACTACATAATATTTCGCAGGTAAGCTCGTATGGTCCACATAATAAAGCTTAGTAGAATCCACAACTGCTATTTTCTTATAATTACGAAAAACTTTATACCCCTGTAAAACAGGTGCCTTGTAATGAGGCAACATACTTTTTACAAGCATAAGTTTCTGCCGGGCTGCAGTAGCTTTATTACTTACTATAGCCTGTTTTAATGAGGAATCGGGTGCATTGGTTATAGACATATCATCCAGTAAAAGTGCAAAGCTATTATCTGACACAACATTTATTGCCACATAAATTTGCTTACCTGCATATTGGCTAAGGTCATAGACAAAACGTGTCCACTGTACTGGTACCTTCACATAAGGCTCAGAAGATACCGGAACAAAATCTGTCGGGGCAGATGAGCCTTCGGACACCAGTACTCTTATCCTTTCCAATCCAAAACTGTCTGTCACACTTCTGGCATAAAAAGCAAACTTGTGATTAGCCGTACATGTAAATCTTTGAGAAATAAGCCAATCATCATTAGGATTATCAGGAGGTTGCGAACTGAAACACACAAGCATCTGATCACCAGAATGTGCTGACCATCCTATAGGATCTGCAGGATCTGTTTGCTTGGAATTAAACACTATAAATGAACCAATGTAATTTTCATTCTCAAATTGCACGCCTTCTATCCCCCATGTAACGCCCTTATCACGGTCTACCTGTGTCCACACAGGCAAAGAAAGACTAAACTCCCTATAGCTGTCAAAATCATCGTATATCAAAGAATCACCAGCATAATCAGGTGGAAGCCAGTGAATCTTTGCACCGTCTCCAGTAGCATAACCATAAATTTTCCCCACAGGTGGCACATAAACATAATTCTCATACGGATCATAACCATCAAAATAAGTAGGATTCTGCCCCAGCGGGTCAAGCCAGTGCTTGAGCTGCATCGTGCTATCAGCATATTTATCCCAGCTCTGGTAAAACTGTGCAAAATAATCATTAACATTATTATCACAGCTAGCTTCTCCACCTGTCAGATCACCTATAATCCTTTTGTTTGGGTTAAACAACGGGGAACCAGACGATCCGCCTTCGGTTGTTCCTATATCCCAGGCCAATATATGCCAATGGGTATTGGCATCATATCCACTAAAACTTCCAACACCGGGATTATTGAGATCTTTAGAAATCTTTTTTATATCGCCTGAAGGATGGTGAATACACACAGAACTATCAATGGCTGTGGGATCTGATACCCTGGACCAGCCAGCAAAATAAGGTGCATAATTATATGGAGGCATTACACTCAGCCTCAAAAGCGTGAAATCCAGATGATCAGTACTACCACGTGAACCTGTAGCTATAAGGGCAGAGCCTGAAATGGTCTGGCCTTGCAATACATTCTGACCTGCGCAGTCCGTAGATTCATAATTGAAATAAAACACAGCACTCTGTGCCTCATTATTATTGCTTATACAGTGATTAGCCGTGAGAAAATAAGGCTCACGATCAGCAGATGTATTTGCTACAAGAGCACCTGTGCATAGATATTGACTATGACCTGATGTGAAAACAATCTTTGCCACTGCCTTTTTCTCTGTCTGCCACTGTGCCCCTTCTGGACAACTGATATTCACTTCACATGCCTGTGAATCACCCAGCCGTTTGGTATAAACAATTATATCTTTAACAAAAAAATCATTATCCTCCTGTGTACCAGCTTGCTCATGGAACTCAATAACCAGATCACGAGCGGGGAAATAACGTGTAGGTAGCAGTCCACCTGGTTTATTATTTCGATAAGTAATTGGTCCGAAACTAAAGCTACCATCAGCAGCATAAATATACAATTTATCACCAGGCCTCATGCTCAACTTACTAAAAGTCAGACTTATAGCCTGCCCTTGTGGAGATGTGACACGCAGATACCAGATATTTTCATCACCAGATTTAATCATACGCGCTGTTTTCTTGAAATCAACATTATATCGGAATACCTTGCCAATTGGCATGACTTTACATCCTGGGCAATTGCCCTTTGGCCCCAGACTGGTAGGGTCGAATCTTTGTGTGGTTATATCGGGTAAAGCTTTGACATCAACCTTGCCTGTCAGGCCAACTGGTGTGCCTGGTTCGTATATTACCTGAGCATTCACGCAGAATGTTGCCCCAGCGAATAATAAAATTAATAATAGTCGTTTAAGCATATTTCAAAAACTTTAAATTTTTCATTAATTTTAAATCAAAAAATAAGTATATTCTCCATTCTATACAAAAAAATGCAAGATAAGAATAATGATAAAATACTGGCTGCTATTATAGCCTATTTCTGGCTACCTGGCTGGATTACAGGGCTTTTGCTCTATAGACGGTCTTTTAATTTCTTCAACAAATTTCATCTCAGACAGAGTTTTATTCTTCACCTTCTGTCAATCATTTTGTTAATAGCCGATATACTGGTCAAAAAATACGTTCCATGGCTTTATCCCTTTATGTGGATAATAAATCTCATCCTCTTTGCCATGTACATTGATGGATTAATTATGGCTTTTTGTAAAAAAATAGATTTCGTGTTTGGGACAAAACAAATTTTTAAACTAATTTTCCATGAAACTCTTAATTATTAACGGGCCAAATCTGAATTTATTGGGCAGAAGAGAACCACACATATACGGGAAAGATAGTTTTGACACATTTTTAGAAAAACTCAGAAGAAAATTTACAGACACACAATTACTTTATTATCAATCAAATAGCGAAGGATCATTAATAGATCGCATGCACCGGGCTATAGAGGAAGGGATAGATGGCATAATACTCAATGCAGGTGCTTACACACATTATTCTCTGGCTCTGCACGATGCTATCAAGGCAATAGAAATACCTGTGCTCGAGGTTCATATCTCGAACATACATGCACGGGAGCATTTCCGCCATCAATCAGTAATCGCTCCAGCATGCGTGGGGACAATAGCTGGATTTGGTCTAATGTCTTATGAAATGGCTGTTTACTACTTTCTTAACCAAAAACATTAACCCATGTCAGAGGAAATAATTGACCAGATAATCGGTAAATACGAGAAAAAGGAAATAAACGAGGAATCAGGTTTTGGTAATGAATTTTTTCTTGATCTGGAAAAAGATAATAACAAACACCTCAGATTTGTGTTCACAATGACAACTGTGGGCAAATTTGGTCGTATGGGCGAGACATGGGAAGGTAATGGCATTTTTCGCGGAGATCATTTTGCCCTGATTATTGAAAAACAAAATTCATGGGTGGAGAATACCCAGGGGCAAAGAGTAGACAATGAAGTAAAAACCAAGGAGACACTACCCATTGAGCTTTATCCACATTTTGGGGTGGTCGCTGTGTTCCACAAAAAAATTAACCGCATCGTCACCCTTGACAAAATGCAACACTAAACTTATTCAATGCTTCCAAGGCTAACTATCAGTCTATGAATAAAATCCAGACATTGCTCCAGACGCTTTATCTGGGCCTCTACCTGCTCAGCAGTCACAGGCTCTGAGAAAGAAAGATCAATTAAATCTTTGCCATGTAAAAAGGCTAAATTTAGACGATGACCAAATGTGGTTAGATAAAAATTGGACGGATCGCTACAAATATGCGAATATTTCAACACATCAGGTCCTATACGGTCAATAATTTCCAGAATCTCAATCTCGTTACCTACTACCTTAAATTCATCATCCAGCTTTGTTCTGACCTTCTGCAACCCTCTATCCTTGAGTACAAAATCAATATTTTCTTCTCCAGGATAAATACCAAACTCTGGAAGGCTAAAATCCAGGTTAATCCAAGCATAAATACCAGAAAAAGCTGTCACCACACCACGTTCTGTATTCTTGTCAATCCTGACATGACACATTGTCAATGGCTGGTCCTCCACCTCTCCTACCAAAGCATTACGGGAATAAAGCCGGAATACATCTTTCAGAAGCAAAGATGCCTCTAAATCCTGCTTCTTGAGATTATACACAGGATAAAAACGAAAATCTGAAAAATGGCGCTCTACTATGACCTTGAGCACCCGCTGGTTAAACTTAACTTTTAGACTATCATGGGTCGATTGGACAAAAGCCCAGAAGCCTCCAATCACCAGTAATGGAATAATAATGTAAATCCAGAAACTCTTGCTATGCAAACCAAAAAAAATAGAGCTTGCAAACACCAGCACCAGAAAAACACTTCCCCACAATAGCTGCCAGAAATAGTAAAGACGCAAATTTTTACGCTCTTCCTTTATTATTTCAATCAAAGTATCTTCGACCATTACTTGTAAATCTGTTTTTTATATGCTAACAGGGTATTCTCGAGCAATGCCACAACAGTCATCTGCCCCACACCACCAGGTACAGGCGAAATCCATGAGGCTTTCTTACTCACAGACTCAAAATCCACATCTCCCACAAGGCGGTAACCAGACTTGCGGCTAGCATCAGGCACAGAATTTATACCCACATCTACCACCACAGCTCCGGGCTTGACCATATCTACAGTGATAAACTCAGGCTTGCCAATAGCTGCCACCAGTATATCTGCCTGTAACGTTATATTTGCCAGATCCTTGGTCCTGCTATGACAGACTGTGACCGTAGCATTGGCTCCACTGGCCTTCTGAACAAGCATTGCGGCCAGAGGCTTGCCCACAATATTACTACGCCCAGCAATCACAACATGCTTGCCTTCGGTGTCAATCTGATAACGACGGAGCATCTCCACAATACCTTTAGGTGTGGCAGGGTTAAAAGCAGGAAGCCCCAACAAGGTGCGGCCAAGGTTCATAGGATGGAAGCCATCCACATCTTTCTCAGGCCTGATATGCTCTATTATCAACTGTTCATCAAGATGCACAGGCAGGGGCAACTGCACAATAAAACCATCAATCTCAGGGTCGCTGTTCAACTCATCCACAACACGCAGAAGCTCATCCTGCGCCGTATCCTCTGGTAAATGAATATCCACAGAGCGGAAACCCACCTGCTCACACGATCGCATCTTATTACGAACATACGTTGCAGAAGCAGGATTATCACCTACCATTATCACAGCCAGAGCAGGAGCTCGCCTCCCTTGACGCAGCAGCTGATCCACCTCGGCCTTTATCTCTGCTTTTATTTCTTTGGCAAGTCTTTTACCATCAAGAAGTTGCATTTATACAAACCTTTTTTACTGTTAAAAAATGTATCCCTATTCCTAGGACAAAACTTTGCACGAAAAATAATGATTTTTCATCAATAGAAAAATGAGTTTCATAAATGCTTAGAATAATCCCCACGATCCTACCCAGAAGAAACGTATCAAAACTAACAAAGTCAACACAGCACGGGTTATCACAAACTGTAGCAAGAAAACAAGTATGCCCTTGCCAAATCTAATATCCCTGCCCTCGGTATCCCTCAACATGCGTCCATACAACCAGCCTATTAACAAAGCAAACAAAACCACACTTATGGTAATGTATACCACAACCCATGGCACAAAGCTAAACCACGAACTAAAATCTGAGTGCATCATATCCATCATTGCTACTCTGCCCATAAATGCCATTGCCAAAAACATAGCCAGGATACCAATAACAACCTCTATCACATAAACCAATCCCGTTATACCCACCGCAGTCCAATAACTGGGTTTAGCCTTGACCACAACCCTCGACGAGAGCTGCAGGACAAAAGCATCAAATGCCCAATACAGGAAAAAACCACTAAAAAACAATAACCAGAAAAAATCTCCTAACATCATACAACTATTTTTGTTCTAAAAATACACAAAACAAACTTTACCACCAAAGGTGCTGCTGGCAGTCATGCAATGGTGCCGCCGGGCACTCCGAAGAGGAGCGAAGCAACGAAGCTTGTTTGTCGCCGATGTGGTTTGGCTCTCGCGATTGTTAGTCACTGATAGGGCAACCTAACAGACCTTGCCCTGCGCTCTGGTGCCACCGGGCGCTCCGAAGTGGCGCAAAGCGACAATGTTTGTTTGTGCCCGCTGTGGTTAGACTCTGCAGCTTGTTAGTCGCTGATGTGGTTAGCCCCTCAACCCGCCGTGCCGCCTAGAGCGGACAGGCGGGCTGTGCCTTGCAATCCATTACAGGGCACAATAAGGGAACATGGCTACACCATTACAGAAAAGTCTTTGGAATACTATCGTGTGCTGCGTCTGCTGTGCCCCGAAAGCCGTTAGGCTTGACCTCATGATTGGCGTTGTATGGAAATGCTACGCCAATTCAGAAAAATCTTCGTGCCCGTCGTGAAAATTACTTAGTGGCCTTGGTGTTTTTAAACATAACACAAAGTCCTCCAAGTGCGTTCACAAACTAGTTCAAAGAAACTTCGTGCCCTTGGTGAAAATTACTTGGTGCCCTTGGTGTTTTTAAACATAACACAAAGTCCTCCAAGTCCCTCAAAGCTCGTTCACAAACTAGTTCAAAGAAACTTCGTGTCCATGGCCGTTTCTCCAAATCTACCACAACAGGCCCGACGAATATAGAATACAGACTACTAATCTTCGTGCCCATCGTGAAAATTACTTAGTGGCCTTGGTGTTTCTAAACATAACACAAAGTCCTCCAAGTCCCTCAAAGCTCGTTCACAAACTAGTTCAAAGAAACTTCGTGTCCATGGCCGTTTCTCCAAATCTACCACAACAGGCCCGACGTATATAAAGTACGGACTACTAAACTTCGTGCCCGTCGTGAAAATTACTTAGTGCCCTTGGTGTTTTTAAACATAACACAAAGTCCTCCAAGTCCCTCAAAGCTCACTCACAAACTAGTTCAAAGAAACTTCGTGCCCTTGGTGAAAATTACTTAGTGCCCTTGGTGTTTTTAAACATAACACAAAGTCCTCCAAGTCCCTCAACGCTCACTCACAAACTAGTTCAAAGAAACTTCGTGCCCTTGGTGAAAATTACTTGGTGCCCTTGGTGTTTTTAAACATAACACAAAGTCCTCCAAGTGCGTTCACAAAGTAGCTCAAAGAAACTTCGTGTCCATGGCAGTTTCTCCAAATCTACCACAACAGGCCCGACGTATATAAAGTACGGACTACTAAACTTCGTGCCCGTCGTGAAAATAACTTAGTGCCCTTGGTGTTTTTAAACATAACACAAAGTCCTCCAAGTGCGTTCACAAAGTAGCTCAAAGAAACTTTGCCTGCATGGCGGAAATAAAAAAGAGGCTACCCGCAAGGGATAGCCTCATTGGTGCTAACGGTGTGTGCTTAATTCTTGAAGACCAAATGGTCGCCTTCTACATCTATGATTATTGGCTTTGTGCGGTCCACTTCGTCGGCAATGATCTTCTTTGCAAGCTCGTTGAGTATCTCACGCTGCATTACACGGCGTATTGGACGTGCACCAAAGACCGGATCATATCCAACGCCCGCAACCCATTCTACTGCTTCATCTGTCATCTGTGCTTCAATACCTTGCTCTTTCAGATGAGCCTGTACACGCTTGAACTGAAGACGCACGATCTCCTTAACCTGCTCCTTGGTCAATGGCTTGAACATGATTATCTCATCCACACGGTTGATAAACTCTGGTGGCAATGTTCCCTTGAGCAAGTCCAATACACGGTCTTCTGTCTCCTCAAGTA
>JALVRO010000194.1 GCA_027031265.1 Bacteroidales bacterium
GTTAGCATTAATAAAATTAGCAGCAAATCCTCCTTTGGGGTTCTGTACCAAAACTATTAATATGAGCAATACTGCTGCTATTAATCCTAAGATAATGAATAGTTTATACATCTTTTATGCGTTTTTTGTTATTTTAATTTCTTTTTCAATTCTTCGATTTTCTGTGCAAAATAATCACTTTTTTCTGGGAATTTCAAAATTAATTTTTCGTATGTGGCTATTGCTTTGTCATATAACCCTTGCATTTCATATATGCGGGCCATACGTTCTGTGACAAGGTCTGGTTCTTTAGTCGCAGTTGCTGATAGGTCACCTTCTACTGTGGGCTTTTTGGTCTTGTCAATGCTGGGCTGCTCTTGTAGGAATTTGTCTATAAGCTGCTCTTGTTGTTTTTTCATCTCACGGCGACGGCGTATTTCTTCAAGTATTCTATCAGCAGCAGATTTCTTTTCTGAGCTGGTGCTACCCTTTGTTTTTTTACTAGTTTCTTTACCAGGTTCTAGCTTTTCTGCTGCTGGTTCTTTAGACTGCTTTGCAGTAGTTTTGGGCTTAGATGTTTTTGGCTCTGAGACTGTTGTTTCTGTGGTCTTTTCTGGTTTTTTAGTCTCTATTGTTGTTGTTTCACCTGATTGCTGAGTTTCTGCCTGTTGTCTTACCTCTTTTGTTTCAGATTTTTGCGTTTTTTCTTCTGGTTGTGCAGTCTGTAGTTCAGTCTTTTCACCCATGTCAAATTCTATGATCTCTTCTTCTTCGAAGTCAATTTCTTCTTTTAACTTTTCCGGTTGCTGTGCTTGTACGGCCTTTTCTATTTTCTCTGGTTCTGTTTTTTGTTGTTTTTTCCCAGGATGTGTTTTGTTATCTTCCTCTGCATGCTTAGAATGGGCTGCTTGTTGCTTTGTTTTTTCAGGAGATGTATGTTTTACTTCCTCTTGTTTGTCTATTTGTTCTGCAGAAGGCTGCTCTTTTTTATCAGTCTCAGTTTCTGCTGTTTTTTTAGTAGTCTGGAGAGATTGTGTTGATTGCTCTTTTTTTTCTGTTCTAGTCTCTGGCTTATCTTGTGATTTTGTCACAGGAGTAACTTCTTCTCTGGATTTTTGTTCATCCAGGTGTTTGTCAATTGTAGTAACACGCTGTTTGAATTGATCTTTAGCAGCCAGTTTCTGTTTTTTTAGCTCTTCTATTTTTTTGAATATATCGTCAATAGTGACAGCTGATTGTTTTTCTTTTTTGGTTTCATCTGATTCTGTCGGGGTTTGGGGCTGAGGTGAAGGAGCCTTTTCTGCTTCTGGCTCTGGCTTCTGTTTAGTTGGCTGAGCCCCAGTTTTATCTTTTTTCTCTGGTTGTAATGTGGGTGCTGCCTTGGTCAGTTCTGTCATAGATTCCACCTTTGCAGGTTCCTGAGCCTGTTTAGCCTGGTCAATACCAGCAGGTTCTTTCTTATTTACTGTTGTGCTACTAATGTCTTGAGTTTTAGTTTCTGCTGTTGCTGTCGAATCTGTTGCTTCACTGACAGTAACATTTAATGTGATATCTTCTTTAGCCTTTTTAGTCTTTGTTTGTTCTTTTTTTGTCTCAGGTGTCTCAGTAGTTTGTTCTTCCCTGGCTATTAATGCAAGCTTACGAAGTTTATCTAATTTAGGCTCAATAATTTCGTGGATAATCTGCTCATGTTTCTGCTTGGCACGCATGTATATTTCTTTCTCCAGGCGTTCGGCCTCTTCAGGTGAAAGTTTATCTTTAAGTTTTTCTTTAATAATCTCTATCTCAAACAATAGTTCAATGAATTTGCGCCTGTCAGAGATATAATGTGAATATTTAATCAGCTCGTTTCGAAAACTCGGGTCATCATTCAAACGCAATGAGAGCAAGTAAGCTGTAACTAATGGAGAAAAATATGGATATTGTTCAAATTCCTTTCTCAAGTCTTCGATAATTTCTTTTCTGAAATCCTTTTTTGTGAATATGTCAATGAATTTTTTTGGTTCCATAGTTTGTGTGTTTTAAAAAATTACCATTTAACGACAGCTGCGTTAAAAATGTATTCTACAAGCATGTCGACAATCTTGTCTACTAGGTCATCCTCAACGTCAGCAAAGTTCTCATTTGCGTCAAAGTCTTGGTACCAGCTAAAAGTCTTTTCATAGCTATTCTCTGGCTCCAGGTGATTTGTGAATTTTACTTTGACAGCGATTGTCAGACGGTTTGTGGCTGCTGTCTCTCCAGCCTGAACCTGGCTAGGTTTTACCTCATATTTAATAACAGTTCCTTCAAATTCCAGGTCCCCACCCTGATCAACGAGTGTCAGTGGTGATTCGTTCAAAAATTTATCCTGTAATTTTTCTGTAATCAATGGAGCTAGATTGGGATTAACGGTAGGTGCTTTATTATCAAATAAATACACACTTACCGTCTTAGCATTTCCATAACTGGCACCAGTAAATGAATAAATTCCGCAACCTTGTATCAAGAACGCTAAGATGACAAAGGAAATATACAAAATATTTTTCTTTGTTCCAAACATTTTTCTGGCTGTGTTTTAAAGATTTATGTTATATTCTTTAATTTTACGGTAAAGGGTACGCTCGGAAATTCCTAATTCTTTTGCTGCTGGCTTGCGTTTACCTCCATGTTTTTCCAGGGCTTTAATGATTAGCTCTTTCTCATGTTCTGCCAGAGACAGGTTTTCTTCTACCTCTACAGGTTCTACAACTTTTTCATTTATGGCTGGTGGTTGATGGGGTTCTGGCTTTTTTATATGTGTAATGACTGGCTCATCTGTTGAAAAAGTCATATCATAAGGCTCTGGATTCTCTCCGCGATCTTTGCTCATCAGGTATGCCACAGCCTTTTTAAGCTCATTAATATCATTTCGCATGTCAAAAAGTAGTTTATAAAGAATCTCTCTCTCTGATGCAATTAGTTGATTAACATCGTTTTGCTGTGTATTTACAGGCACAGGGAGCCTTGGCTTATCATAGTCAGGGAGATATTTTTTTAGAATATCAGCAGTGATAACACGCGTTTTTTCTATTATAGAAATTTGCTCCACCACATTCTTTAGCTGTCTGACATTTCCTGGCCAGCGATATGTAAGTAAAATCTCTTTGGCTGAGCCATCCAGACGTACTGGCGGCATCTGGTATTTTTCGGCAAAATCAGCCGCAAACTTCATAAACAGCAAATAAATATCCTCGCCCCTTTCTCTCAGTGGTGGTATGTGAATAGGAACAGTACTTATACGATAATATAAGTCTTCACGGAAATTGCCCTTTTGTATGGCTTGTAGTAAATCCACGTTTGTTGCTGCAATGATTCGAACATCTGTTTTCATCACCTTAGACGAACCAACACGGATGAATTCTCCGGTCTCGAGCACACGTAATAGTCTTACCTGTGTCGAGAGAGGTAGTTCGGCTACCTCGTCTAGAAAAATTGACCCTTTGTTGGCTACTTCGAAATAACCTTTTCGTGAATCATGTGCTCCTGTAAAAGCCCCTTTCTCATGTCCAAATAGCTCTGAGTCAATCGTACCTTCAGGGATTGCTCCACAGTTTACAGCTATGTATGGGCCATGCTTGCGAGCACTGTTGTAATGAATTACCTGTGCAAAGATTTCTTTTCCTGTACCGCTTTCGCCTAATAATAAAACAGTTAGATCAGTAGGGGCTACCTGTAATGCTATCTCTAAAGCCTGGTTCAGTTTAGGAGAATTACCAATTATTCCAAAGCGTTGTTTTATAGCCTGTAAGTTCTGATTTATCACGTTATTCTGATAATTTTATATTTGTTTATGCAAATATAAAACCAAATTAAGTTAAAGTAAAATTTTTTGCCTATTAGCAAAGATTTTCTTAATTTAAACAAAAAATAAAATTTTATAACATGGGACTGTGGAATAAACTCAAAGGAGAACTTATTGACATTATAGAATGGCCCAGCCAGGATGATTATACGATAGTGTGGAGATTTGAGCGCTATGGTAACGAGATAAAGAACGGAGCCAAGCTAGTGGTACGCGAAGGTCAGGTCGCTGTCTTTGTTAATGAAGGAGAGATGGCAGATGTTTTCCCTCCTGGTACTTACACACTGGAGACCAAGAACTTGCCTATCCTATCCACACTCCAGGGATGGAAATATGGCTTTAATAGCCCTTTTAAAGCTGAGGTCTATTTCATATCTACCCGGGTTTTCACAAATATGAAGTGGGGTACACCTAATGCCTTTTATGTGCGGGATCCTGAATATGGGCAGGTGAGCCTTAGAGCATTCGGTACTTTTAGTTTTCAGGTTAATGAAGCTCCTAAGTTCTTTAAAAAGTTTGTGGGCGCTAGGCCAGACCTGACCACAGATGATATTATCGGCGAGCTGCGTAGTAATATTATTACTAGCTTTATCTCGGCTATAGGTGGTAGTGGGCTTGCTTTGGCTGATTATTCTACAAATTACAAGAAACTTTCTGA
>JALVRO010000195.1 GCA_027031265.1 Bacteroidales bacterium
CCATGCTTCGCATTTTTATAAGAATGGGACAAACCTGTATTTTATCTTCCTGACCAAAGAAAAGGATCTGGACAGATATATAAAGTTTCACAGGTCAATAATTGATATTATTGTTAAAAGTGGGGGCAGTCCTTCACACCACCATGGAATTGGATGCTTAATGGTACCATGGCTCGAACAATATCTAGGAACAGAACAACTGCAAGCCCTACGGGCAATAAAAAAATACTTCGACCCAAACAATATTATGAACCCAGGAGTTCTAGGATTGTGAACAACCTAACAATCGCTCAAAAAAAAGTAATACATAAAATCATATTGTCAAATCAGCATAAGTTTTTAACTTCACATTAAAATCACCTGCTTATGGAACAAACAATTCTTTCGATAGACTGTGGTACACAAAGCACCAGGGCTCTTATCTTTGATCTAAAGGGCAATCTACTGGCTAAAGAGCAAATATTTTACAAACCTTATGATTCTGCGCAACCAGGCTATGCAGAACAAGATGCCAACATTTACTGGCAAAGTTTATGCACAGCCACACAAAAACTAAAAAACAAGCATCCTGAACTTTTCCGCTCTATTGCGGGCATGAGTGTAACTACCCTTCGAGACACAATGGTAGCAGTAGACAAGGATGGACAACCTTTACACCCAGCGATTGTTTGGCTTGACCAGAGGAAAGCAGATATGTTTTACAAACCAGGCCCACTCTGGAGCATAATACTGGAAGCCATTGGCATAAGACGCACGCTGGACAAGCTACAAAGAGAAGGTAAGAGCAACTGGCTAAGGCAGAGGCGGCCTGATCTCTGGGATAAAACACACAAATACCTTCAAATATCAGGCTTTCTTAACTACAAACTAACTGGACGCTTCGCCGACTCCATAGCTTCGCAAATAGGGCATATTCCATTTGACTACAAAAAATTCGATTGGGCAGATCCACGTAATCCAATGGCTTTCAGCGCTAAAATTTTCCCTATTGAAAAGGATAAACTACCAGAGCTCATAGCACCTGGAGAAACAATCGGTCATATAACTGCAACAGCCGCCAGAGAGACTGGCCTGCCCACGGGCTTGTCCGTGGTAGCCAGTGGCTCGGACAAAGGTTGCGAGACACTGGGCATGGGCGTCATAGACGCCCAGCAGGCCAGTCTTAGCTTCGGCACCACAGCGACCATTCAGACAACACTAGACCATTACATCGAGCCCATCCCTTTCTTTCCAAGCTATCCTGCTGTGGTTCCGGGGCACTGGAACCCTGAAATAGAAATATACCGTGGCTTCTGGATGATTACATGGTTCAAGGAAGAATTCGCACACCGTGAAGTTATCGAAGCAGAAAAAAGAGGTGTCAAAGCAGAAGAAGTGCTAAACCAGCTCCTGCACCAGGCCCCTGCCGGCTCCCTGGGGCTAATAGTACAACCATACTGGACACCTGGACTCGGCGAGAATGATGCAAAAGGGGCCATAATAGGCTTTGGAGACGTACACCGCAAGCCGCATGTTTACCGGGCTGTGATAGAGGGACTTGCTTATGGACTAAGAGATGGGATGCACAGGCTGGAGAAAAGGGGACACCTAAACTTCAAGCAATTAGCTGTATCTGGCGGAGCTTCACAGAGCAGCGAAATATGCCAGATAACTGCCGATGTATTTAACAAGCCCATTGTACGCGGCCAGACTTATGAAACTTCCGGCCTTGGTGCTGCGATAATAACAGCAGTGGGACTGAACTCATTCAGCAATATAAAGCAGGCAGTTGAGCAGATGGTTCATTACAAGGACACATTTGAACCCAATGCACAAAACAGTGCGCTTTATCAGGAACTTTTTACCCATATTTACAAAAAAATGTATAAAAGACTGGAGCCTTTGTACAAAAAAATACGTAAGATTACTGGCTACCCTGAGCTATAACAGATGGCTTGCTACGTGTATCAAATTTATCTTTAACATAAGGAAATATAAACATTGCCATAAAAACATAAACCACACGCATATCAACGAAAGAGTATGACTTGAGGATATTCAGCAACAGATAATAAATAACAGCACTTGAGATATAAGGGTTTTTCCGTCCCTGTATCAATGGGATAGCAAAGAATAATACAAACAGGACCAGAGCAATGAAACCAAGTTCGAACCAGGCCTCGAGAAAAATATTGTGAGGATAAGCACGTATATCCTGCCCCAGATACAATATACCAAAGCTACCGATGCCATAGCCAAATAAAACTGTAGAGATTCTCTCAAAAATCTTATCAAGAGCAAAGCGCCACATCAAAATTCTATCAAATGCAGATTCGTCAAAACCACTTCCTGTAATAAATCCAATAAATTTAGAAAACCTCATTATTGTCCTGGCTAATAAATTATTAACAACGGCCATATATTTCGGGTTGGACATAAAAACATAAACCACAAAAGGAAGAGAAATAAAAATCACAAAAAATGAATAAACCAGCCAGGTACGTTTTATCTTAATGGACAATCCCCTTATAGTGAAAACAACAGTAAGAATTAAAATCAAAAAAACGGCAGGTCCGCGAGCACTACTCAATACCAGGAATACCAATGCCAAAAATGCTACTATAAACTGCATAATATCAGTCCGGTAAATATTTTGTTTGCTAAAAATCATTATTAAAAAAACTACTCCATTGGCAATACCTATCTCAAGATAACGAGCAACAAACCTCTTGTATACAAGCTCATTGCTATATGGCAAAATCTGCAATTCATAAATATAAATGAGTGTAAAAATAAATAATATAGCGACAAACCACTTTACAAACCTCTTAACATCAAATTTATACACAAAGAAAGGGAAAGCGAATGAGAGAATAATTTCTTTAGCAAAGAACAAAGTTTTGAATTTACCATAAGATGGGGATTTAGTATAAAAAAGGCTTATACCAGCCAAAGTTAAAATCAACAAAAGGATAACAAATTCATAACCAAAGTTTACTGGCACTTTAATTTTTGAATGGAATAGAATATTAATTATCAATAAAAAAAGCAAAACTACTGAAGATACAACACCTAGATCTACTCCCAGGTCTATACCATTAACTGCCAGGAGACTATCAAAATGGCCTGATAATAAGTAAAATGCGTAAAAAAACTCATTCATAATTAGCGATTATTCTTTTTCAGAAAAAACAATTTGTATATCAATACAATACAAAGTAAACTACCTATAACCGAGGCAAAAGTAAAAGCTACGGCTTGGAATCCTAAAGATGAGAGATTTTTCAATATCCTTGGGTTATTACCGATTTGCACGCCCAACAAAAACAAAAGAATATAAATCGAAATAAGTAATAACCTACTCAAAAATTTCTCGTTTAGTTTTTCCCTGAGGATAAATCCCAGAGCCATACCTGCTATTAATACTATTAAGATAACCCACATATATTACTGTGCTTTAAGATTGCTTTTCTTATTCTCAAATTCTCTTCGGACTTCATCAAACAGGTCAGTACTGGTCACCCCATTTATCTCGTCAGAATATTCTGACAGAGCATCGAGGTAGGCATTCTCATAGTCAACAAAACTCTTTCTCTCATCAGCCTCCATAGATTCGATAACTGAGTCAGTGAGATATTCTTTCTCCAGGACTGACAGTCTCTGACGCTCCTGCTCGATCTTGTTTCTGTAGAGATACTGACGATGTAGTTGCCACAACTCATTCTTTAACTTATTATAAAAGGAAATCTTGGCTTCTTCTAGTTGTTTTAGATTTTCATACCGGTTTATGATATCCTCAATCTCTTGCTTATAAGTATCTGGAACTTGCATCATTTCCTGTCTCAATGAAGCAATCTTTTGATTTATGGAATTCAATTTTTCTGTGTGATCGGTCAGATATTTCAAGGTTTTCTTTATTTCAGAGAGAATTTTCAGATTTTTCTTATCCTTTGTCTTACTTATTTCCCGCTCAATCATGTCCATCTCAAAATAATTCTCCAGGTCATAAAAACTGGAAAAATCTTTTATCAGATCTTCCAGAACTTTGTTGGGATATGCTTTATTAGCTAAAATCATCTCATTAAGTGCAGATACAAAATCTTTATTATTAATAAAACCAATAGCATGTCTGAGATGTTTTACCGCTCTAAAATGATGAGGGTTAAAATAAAAATTTTTAGGTATAAAAATTAATACAAATAATATAACCAGCACCCAGGCTTGTTCGGGTATAAAGTTTGCCCATAAAATAATTGCAATAAGAACTAATAAAATTCGTAATCTTTTATTTATCTTTGAGAGGTATGATATAATATGCCGTATTCGCTGGACCCAATTTGTATTCATATCCATACATTTTTACAAAAATAATAAAAAACTTATTTACGTCCGAAGTCAGCAGGAATTTCACCCCATTTTTTTGTATCCCATTTCAGGATTGGATTAGTATAATCATTTTCCCTAAGCCATTTTTCTGCTCTTTGTATGAGTTCAAATACGACCTTATTGCGTTCGGTAGGTTTAAGAGTTGTTTTACACTTCTTTTTTTCGACCCATTTAATTGCTGTGAGTGAATCAGAGTATATTGGCCAGTTTTTATTTTTCTTTTTTAGATAGGCGAGAGCATGCACAATAGCCAGGAATTCTCCGATGTTATTTGTAGCATCATAATATGGTCCAACTCTAAAAATTTCCTTTCCAGTTTTTATATATACTCCCCGGTATTCCATTATTCCAGGATTCCCCTGAGCAGAAGCGTCTACAGCAATAGCTTGCTTAATATAGTTTGTGGAAAAATTGGGCTGGGGCTGTGACTTTCCTAATTCTTGTTTTTTAGTGTGGATATAATCTTGTGGATCGCGTTTTAGAGCTTCTTGTGCTTGCTCTAGTGTATCAAAGGCTTTATAGACTGCACCAGGAAAATTTTTAACCTGACTCTCACAATCCTTCCAATTATCATAAATACCTGGCATGTGGCCTTTCCACACAACGTAGAATTTCTTTTTTCTGGCCATGGCCTAACGAACATTTAATTTTTCCAGAATAGCTTCAACCTTGGTTAAAAGGAGTCTATCTTCAATACTTTGATGACTAAAAAGGTCATTTTCCAGATCATAAATCTCAAAAATCAGTGTATTAAGTAATTTACTAGGTGTATCAATTGGTAAATATTTGACAATTATAGACTTTAGATCTACGATTTTACTCTCAATATTCATGTGCTCATTTTTATAGTAATCAAGGTCAACAGAATATTCTATATTACCATTGTTACTAAGAAATTTCTCTTCGACTTCCAGACAATACGGAAAGATCCTTGTGTCCTCAAAGGTTATGTGATTAATCAGATCTTTTTTGTAGGAGAGAAAAAAATCACTTATCAAGCCAACTTCGTTTTTTCTAGAAGCACAGCATGTGGAAAGAACCTGTGAGAGCAGTTTTTCCAGATACTCCAGCTGTTGTATATAATCTTTATGAGCCTTGGCCAGATACGCTATAATATCTGCTATACGGTAATCATCTATAAAGTCGTCAGTTTTATAGTTCTTATCAAGAAAAGCATTGACAATACCCAGGAAGAAATTAATATTTATATCTTTTTGCTCACAGACCTGCTCGACTGTCTTATCACCAAACCCTGCAAATATACCAAACCTGTTTAACACAGGTAAAACATGGTAATTGAAGTTAACTATATCTATTAATTTTGTGTCTTTCAGAACATGCATAAACGCTCATTTTTTTTATAAAAATACAAACAAGATTTTTAACTTTACAGAAAAAAGAGGAAAATATTATGCGCTATCTACTGGGATTTATACTCGTAATAGCTCTGGTGATTTTGATAATTTTATTGGTTAAGTTGCTCCAGGACTCATCCAGTAGCCACAAAATAAAAAAACATTTACGTTCTCTTTTCAAAGATATGGAAAAAGAATATAAAAAATTTATCCATCAAAAACTTGATTTTGAGATAATAAAAAACGAAAATTTAAATATAAACAAAGATGAACTTGTGCACAATGCCATCACGATACTAAAGCCTTATATCGAGTCTTTATATGCGCTGGCCAGTTCTAACGAAGTATCACAACCTCTTGGGATTAACGTTGAATCTGAACATTTTAAAAATCTATATTTCGTAGCCGAAAGACTCTTGATGCAACGGTTACCTTTGACTACCTTAGATAAAGATGAGCTCTTTCAGGCATTAGATGATGCCCTAACTGCCGATATCTCTAAACGTTTACTTCAGTTGCAAACCGGAATCTAAAAACCAAATACTATGTTAAAGAAAATAATTTTACTCATTCCATTGTTTTTTGTTCTAGAATCTTACACAGCTGTAGATACTAGCTATCCATCCTTTATTGGCTCGGGTCAGTTTCGTTGGGAGCTAAGCCTGCAGCCAGGCCAGTACTTGTTCAACACGCAAGATTTATACTTCTTTGACACAGGGATTAATTGCTATTTGTTTAAATATTGCCCTGATCTGGACAGTATCTTCGAAGCAAAAGCCGATACACTAACCATCACAAAGACTCGTAATATCAAATACCAGGCTTACCTATTCACAGACAACTATGAATATTTATTTGTACAGATAGACAAAAAACAGGGATGGATAAGATATCAAATACCTATAGAGCAATACAAAAAGGCTTTTCTAAAGGGTTTTCTTGTCTCACGATTTGGTGAACCGCGTAAGACAAGCTATGTAGAAGTTATTCCCTTTAAAGATCCAGACAAGGTCTTTGTCTCATCCACAGATGATTGGTTCATTGGAAATCTAGAAAACAAAAGCATTACACAAATAGGGACCAAAGGTGGACGTTTAGAAGCATGTCAGATGATTTTCAACAAAAATTGTGTGGAATGTTACATAGATTTGGGCTGGGGACATACTGTTATGTTCGACGAGAATGGCAATAAATGCAACCGTAGAGGACACCGATAATTTTTATTTTTTTTAGACTCTAAAAAAATAAATTAAATCTACTTTTGCACGGCTTTAACACAAAAACACCCTAAAAATGGCAGAAATAATTAAAGAAAAAGTTGAAAACTTTGGACTGTCAGCCAAAGAAAGGCCAAAGGCTGATTTTTCGGAGATTGGAATCGTTGGATGCGGTAGAGTAGGCCAACAACTGGCAATCCTCTTTGCTAGCCGTGGTATGAATGTTACATTTATCGAACTGAGTGACCAACTTATTCAGAGAGCTTTCAAAGAGATAGAGCTTGAGTTGGATGAACGTATAGCACATTGGGGTCTTACATCTTCTGAAAAAAGGAGTATAATGTCCCGTATCACAGGCACACTGGAATACAAAGACCTAAAAAATTGTGACCTTGTAATCGAGACAATTACCACAAAAAGCAAACTCTCAGCCCTTGAAAAACACCGTAAAATTTTTGAGCAGATAGAAAAATATGTCTCTCCAAAAACTATTATTGCTACAAATTCAGCCACTTTGTCAATTACGGAAATGGCTTCCGGGCTGGAGCATCCTGAACGATGTGTAATAATGCATTTCTCAACATCAGCGCGCGAATCTACTTTAGTAGAAGTAGCCCGTAGTATTTACACTACAGACGAAGTATGCGAAGACGTTCGTAAGTTTGCTACTCTGGTAGGCAAAGACTATGTTAGAGTTTCTGAATCATTGGGGCTAGTATCTGTTCGTACTTTTGTTCCCATGATTAACGAGGCATGTAATATTCTGACTGAAATGGTCTCTAATATTGAGGACATCGACTTTATAGCTCGTAAAAGTATGCTCTTACCAATGGGCCCCTTCGAGCTAGCCGACCGAATTGGTGTTGACAGACTTATCCGCTGGTTGGATAATCTTTACGAAGAATATGGTGATAAAAAATTCAAGGCTTCGCCAATCCTCAGAAGACTATACAGAGCTGGCTATTATGGCCGTAAAGTAGGCCGTGGCTTTTATTATTACGACGAACATGGCCACAAATCAGGTATTGCATATACCCACGTAATTTCAGAAACCACTTGTTGTGAATAACAAAAAATCAGAGAAAAATGAAAATCTTAGTTCTAAATAGCGGAAGCTCATCAATAAAATTCCAGTTTATAGACACAGACGAACAAAAAGCCGTTGCAAAAGGTCTGGCAGAAAGAATAGGTATCAAGGGTTCAAAAATAAAATATCAACGCCCTCAGGAGCCAGAAGTCCATTTCGAAGGAGATATACTTGACCACCAGATGGCCATTGAATACATTCTCGGTATACTAAAAAGCGACAAATATGGTGTAGTAAAAGACCTTAGCGAGATTAATGCTGTCGGACATCGCGTTGTTCATGGTGGTGAAAAATTCAAAGAAAGCGCCCTTATCACAGATGAAGTAATCAAAGAAATAGAAGAAACAAGTGACCTGGCACCATTACACAATCCTGCAAATCTAAAAGGTATATACGCTATCAAAGCCTTATTACCTGATGTGCCACAGGTTGCTGTTTTTGATACTGCTTTCCATCAGACTATGCCAGAGCATGCTTATATGTATGCTTTGCCTTACTCTCTCTATGAGCTATACAAAATCCGCCGTTATGGATTCCATGGTACAAGCCACAGATATGTATCTTTAAAAGCAGCTGAATTTCTGGGACTTGAATATGCAAAGCAAAAAATCATAACATGCCATCTTGGTAATGGTGCATCAGTAGCAGCTATTAAAAATGGTAATTCAATAGATACATCTATGGGCCTGACACCTGTTGAAGGACTGATAATGGGTACAAGAACAGGTGACTTGGACGTTGGCGCTTTTATCCATATTCTCGAAAAAGAAAAAATCTCTCCACAAATTGGACGAGTACTTATTAATAAACACAGTGGTGTACTGGGTATTTCTGGTATTTCTTCCGATATGCGAGAGATAGAAGAAGCTGCTGGAAAAGGTAACCATAGAGCACAGCTAGCCCTGGATATGTATGCTTATAGAGTAAAAAAATATATCGGGGCATACACGGCAGCTATGAATGGCCTGGATATCCTTGTCTTTACAGGAGGTATAGGAGAAAACTCTGATGTCATGCGCAAGATGATTTGCTCTGAATTAGAATACCTGGGAATCGAGATAGATGATAGCAAAAATAATGGTCTCAGAGGCAAGGCACAGGTTATATCTACTGATGATTCCAGTGTTAAAGTCGTGGTAATGCCAACCAACGAAGAACTTATGATAGCTTTAGACACAGAGTATATTATTAACAAATAACCTCTCTGGCTAAAAAACAAAATCTATCTAAATACCTGCTGTCCTGGTAGACAGCAGGTATTTTTTATTTTAAACCACATTTTTCATGAGCGAAAACCTTTGCATAAAAATGATTATAAATTTTACTATTTTTCATAAATTAATCTAATACACAAAAACTTTAAAATTCTACGAATATGGCTTCAGTAAAGAAACACAAAGGCAAAATAGCTATCCTTACAGGAGGTGGCGATGTGCCTGGGCTTAACCCTGCAATACGTGCTATCACAATAAGGGCAAAACGAGAAGGATACGATGTCATTGGTATACGAAGAGGCTGGGGCGGCCTCGTTGATATAATCCCTAACAAAAAAGCCGATAACTCTAATAACTATACAGAACTAACCGAAACACTGGTAAATAAAGTTGGCCGAACTGGTGGGACATTTTTACACACTTCCAGAACCAATCCACAGCGGATACCCAAACAATACCTGCCCGAACATCTCAGAGACTATTATAAGGATGAAATAAACGACGTAACCAAACATGTACTCGAAAACCTGGAATTTCTTGGTATTGACTATCTAATACCTATTGGAGGCGACGACACGCTTAGCTATGCAGTACGTCTGATGCAGGAAGGCGTCAAAGTAATAGGCATACCCAAAACAATGGACAATGATGTACCTGGGACAGATTACTGCATCGGATTTAGTACATGTGTGACACGTACCATAAACCTGACTAATCAACTCAGAACAACAGCAGGCTCACATGAACGCTTTCTGGTAATAGAAGTTTTCGGACGCTATGCAGGGTTCACGGCTATGCTACCTACCATGGCTGGTGCTGCCAATCGTTGCGTTATTCCAGAATATGAATTCGATATAGAACATCTCACACAATTGATGGTAGAGGACCGTTACAAAAATCCAAGTAATTATTCTGTGGTACTTATATCCGAAGGGGCTCGCTTCAAAGGCGGTGATATGATCTTCGAATCACATGAAAAAGATATGTTTGGGCACAAAAAATTAGGTGGCATAGGAGACCTTGTTTCTAAAGCCCTGAAAGAATTATCCGCAAAATACAACAAAGGACGACCTATACAGGTGGTTAATCAAAAACTTGGTTACCTTGTGCGAAGTGGTGATCCGGATGCTATTGACTCCATTGTGCCTATGGCCTTTGGCAATCTTGCTCTTGACCTTATTCTTAAAGGGTTACATGGACGTCTTGTGGTACTTAAAAACGGCCGTTATGACAACGTTCCCATAGATGTTGTTGCAAGTACTAAAAAAGTTGTCGACGTAGAGAAATTTTATAACAAAGAGCGTCTAAGACCATATTACAAAAGTTTTGAGCTCCAGCCTCTATTCGTTATGACCAGCGAAGTATAAAATAACCTTACGGCGCCCTTAGGGGCGCCGTAAGGTTATTATTTATTTACACACAAAATCTAAATTGTTTGTCAAAAAATTATTATTGATGCCCTTTGTCATTTTGTTTTTATTTGTTTTGTAGATAATTTTGTGTAAAATTTAAATTATCACGGAATGCATAGAAAGGATAACTATATTGAGATTAATTTTCTTACTCTTATAACGAACTCATTCAAAAAACTTGGACAAGCATTTAATGATTTTTTTAAATATACATTTAAAATCGCAACCAAATTTTTTTATATAACGATTTTAAGTATACTCATTTTACTAACTTTATTTTTTCTTGATTACAAGACTCCTCCTTTTTACTATAGTGATATGATAATTGGGTCTGAGACAGTGCCTATTAATTTAATGATTTCAGAAATTAATAAACTTAATAAATCTATTCATTCTGACACTACTATCTTAAATATACAACAGAGCATAATAAAAAAAATAATTAATATAAAAAGTTATTATTTCATTGATATAGATGGTGATAATATTCCTGACTATATTGACATTGATAATTCTTTTGCACAACGTCAAAAAAAAGATACCACTATCAGACGTATTCCAAATCAAATTCTATTAAGGCTAACTTATTCCAAAGACTTAAAACCCAATGAACTTAACACTTTAACACAAAGCATTTTAGACTATATTAATTCGAATGATTATTATAAAAATCTCACAGAGATTGAAAACAAAAATTTTCTTTACAAATTAAAAGAGGTCACAAAACAATATAAAACCATAGACTCAGCAACAAAATATTACTACAAGAGTTTCACCACAACATTTCTTCCTGCCTATCAGTCAAATCAATTATTGTTAATGGGAGAAAAATACATAACCTATTTAAGACTATATTATAGGGATATCCTAAAACTGCAAGACACTATTATCAAATATAGAACTATTTACAATTTCTCATCAACTCCTATATACAAAATATCCAGTCCACTATATAAGGAAAATATAAAAAAAGAGCACAAATATTTTACAGCTTTAAACATACTAATTATCATCATTTTAACATACATAATCTTAATTATAATTGACAAGTTTTTAAAAAACAAACCTGAAAACGACTAGTACCATGGTTATAAAGACACTCGACCAGATTCTCGAAGCTGTTAGATCAAAGCCAAAAAAACGACTAGTAGCTGCATACGCTAATGATGAACACACAATAGAAGCTGTTAATGAAGCCGTTAATAAGGGCTTAATAGAAGCAACTCTAGTCGGAGACAAAGACATGATCCTTGAAGTTTGTGATCGTCTTGAAATTAATCCTGATAAATTCACTATCGTTGATATAAAAGAGGATACTGTTGCAGCTAACAAAGCTGTCGAATTAATTAATAATGGTAAAGGAGACATCATTATGAAAGGTACTATTAGCACAGACAAATATCTTAAAGCTATATTAAACAAGGAATATGGTCTTGTACCTCCTAAAGGATTACTCGCTCACATAGCTGTTACACAGACACCCCGGTACCATAAACTGCTAATTGTCTCAGACGTAGCTATTATTCCACATCCTGATCTGAGACAAAAAATTACTATTGTCAATTACCTTATCAATGCAGCACACAAACTGGGTATCGAACGACCTAAAGTAGCATTAGTCGCTGCTACAGAACAGGTTACAGAGGCAGTTCCTTCCACAATTGATGCAGCTATTATTGCCAAGATGGCTGACCGTGGTCAGATCAAAGGAGGTATTGTAGATGGTCCTATGGGATTCGACCTTGCCATTGACGAGGACAGCGTGCGTATAAAAAGATTTAAATCACCTGTGGCTGGAGATGCCGATTGTATACTTTTCCCTAATATTGAGGCTGGTAATGTGTTTTACAAGACAAACAATAAATTTGCAGGAGGTTTGTCAGGAGCTATTGTCGCAGGTGCTAAGGTACCTATAGTGCTCACATCCAGAGGTGACAGCCCTCAGACCAAAATGTATTCTATTGCACTGGGAGCTCTTCTTGCATAAAGAAAAAAGCGTGGTTAAACCACGCTTTTTTTATAACCTAATTTTAGACCTTTCGTAGAATATGGTTTATTATGTATGAAATTAATCTCTTTTTTATTGCTACGCAAAATCCTAGTTAAGCGCCTAAAAAGCTGTATAATAACGATACTTTATTCGAGAAAAAACATTACCTACCTGTAAAACATCTACTTAGGAAGCAAACCTGTTTTGGAAATAATTAACTTTACCCATAAAGCAAATAAATTGGTAGTGTTTCATTTTGTGTGTATGGAGCCTGCATAATCTAAGTTATTAATTTTTGTTCATATTCCCAAATTGTGATAATTTTTTATTAAATCAATCTTCCCAATCAAAGCTCTGGTCATTGTCCA
>JALVRO010000196.1 GCA_027031265.1 Bacteroidales bacterium
GCCATAGCTTGTTGATTTATTGTGTATTTAGACAATAACAAAACAAATATATTTTCCGTTGACTTCCAAATAGTTTAATAAATTTTAACAAAAATTATTGGGTATAAAGTAAGATGTTACGGATTAAGCATATTTGGGAGCTTTATGTGCATGTATAGAAAGGAGCCCTGCAAGCAGGTAGTGCTGCAGGGCTCTGCTGGGAATTCAGGGAAAATTGTGCGCAGTGTTTTATTTTTTATCATTGTCTGGATGGCCGTCCTTTTTGGGGTTGCCTTCTTTGTCCAGGCCTTCGAGATTGAAAATAATATCTTTAATCTGCTCTGGGCCTATGTTTTTGGCAATGATTTTTTTATCCTTATCGAGCAGGTAAACTTTTGGTGTGCTATTAATGTCGTATTTGAAGCGTGAATTGGTAAATGGATTCCATGCGTTAATCCAGCCAGGAGAATAGAGCTTGTGTTTTTCGACAAATGTGAACCATTTGCCTATATGATTGCAGAAGCGGGCCCAGTCGTCGGTATTTCGTTCTAGATAGATATCAAGCACGACTACGCCTTTGTCGCGAAGGTCTTTTGTGAAGATGTCGAATAACTGTGGTGTCTCTGCGCGGCAATGGCTGCATTCAGGATCCATGAACCACAGGACAGTGTATTTAGCATTGATTTTGTACAGGTCCACGTATTGTGGGAAATAAGCCATGTATTGAGCTAAAAGTTCTGATAGGTCGGCAATTCGATCATTAAAGTCTGGTTTTTGTTTTTCGATTTCCAGCCCTTTTTCTTTCATGTCTTTAAGAGGGATTCTGAGCTGCTCGATAGCAGCGCTGTCTGAAGGCAGGACAGCCAGGTGTAGAGGTTGTGCCTGTTCCCCTATAAGGCAGTTTTTCTTTCGTGCAATACGTGTCTTTAGTCTATTGATGAAATCTTTATCACTCCAGGTAGCATCGCGTATATAGATCTGAGCCAGGTGTGTGTATACATTTTCTGCAATCATTAGCTGGCTGCGGGCATATTTATTAAACAGGTGAATGAGTGTGTATTTATACATTTCTGGGTCGTGGCGGGACTTGTCCAGGATAAAGTCTACGGCTTGTATCAAGGAATCAGGATGCTGTACTATGGTGTTGTCAAGATATTGGTCAATTTTTTTCTCATAAAATGGTGTGTAAAAGAGGTCTGGATCGCCTATGTCAAAGTTGTCGAAGAAGTGATGTTTCATCCACAGGTAGCGCTCAAGGGGATCGGTCAGGGTTTCTGGTGCCTCGACAGGTATGAGACTTTTAAGGAATTTGGTCACGTATAGATCTGGATGTTGTGTTACAATGTTGTTTATGTAATCTTTCCAATCTTGCTCAATTTGTTTGAGTTGCTTGCGGTATTTTTCTTTTTCTTTATCTGTTTTTGCCTGTTTAAGCTTTTGTTCTACAGCCTTTGCTCTTTGGCTGTTTTTGTCCATGAATTTTTGATATTCGAGGAAAATCTTGTTGTCCTCAGAGCCTTTTACCTGTATGTTTTTGTATAGGTCTGTGGTGTCATTAATGACAGAGAAGGCCTGATCACTACCCATTAGGATGTCAAAGTATGTCTTATTTGGCAGGAAAATTAGATAAAGGCCTTTGCGTAACTTTTGTTTACCTTGAAACAGGGCATAACCTTTGTTATCAGCGTGTGCTGTGTCGTCTGGTAATAATGCGGAGCTTCTGTGATGGCCAAGGATAATCTGTCCATTTTCGGCTCCTTTGACCTGAACTTGAATTTTATATCCTTGTTGTGCATAAATAGTTGTTAACCAAATACTTATTCCTACGATGGTCAAAAAAATCTTTCTCATAGCCTTTTGTTTTTTATTTATAGCTTGCTTTACTAAGATAACTAATTTCTGTGAACAATAGTGTATGGCTTAGAAAATATTAAGAGTAGGATAAACATAACGAATCCATTGAGAATCAAGAATTCAAAGCCGAATTTGTAGCCAGTATGTTTTTCGATAATAAGTTTTATGATATAAGCAATGATTGGCGCGCTGATGGCCAGCAAAGGGACGATCCTGTCCACAGCCTTTCGCCAGTCGAGTATTGCGAAGGTGAAGAGCCCAAGTAATGGTCCATAAGTGTAACCGGCTACTTTGAAAAGCTGTGATATTACGCTCTGGTTGTTCAGGGAGTTGAATACAAGTATAACTATGATTAAAACGACTGATACTCCGAGATGCACAAGGGTTTTGGTAGAGCGCGTCTGTCGGTCATTACGGTTAATGTCAATGCTAAGAAAATCGATGCTAAAAGCAGTTGTCAGGGCTGTCAGTGCGCTGTCTGCGCTTGAAAAAGCAGCTGCTATCACGCCGATGAGGAATAGAATTCCTGTCAGACCTCCGATATAATTGATAGCCAGGGTTGGGTAAAGGTCATCCGTGCGTGCTGGTAGAGGCACACCAGCCTTTGCAGCATAGATATATAGTAGAACTCCGAGCGATAGGAACAGCAGGTTTACAGGCAGGAGGCTGAGGCTGAACCAGAACATATTTTTTTGTGACTGGCGAAGTGTGCGTACGGTCAGGTTTTTTTGCATCATATCCTGGTCCAGCCCTGTCATTACAAAAGCCATGAATGCTCCGGCCCAGAATTGTTTCCAGAAGTAATAAGGACTATGCCAGTCGAAGAAAAACATCCGGGAGTATGGGTGTGATTTAATGGCATCTATTAGCTGATGACCGTTATATCCTAGGTATCTAGAGATAATGATTATTGTGGCAATGACAGCACCGAGCATGGCAGTGGTCTGGAGAGTGTCTGTCCAGACAATTGTTTTTATACCGGCCTTGTATGTATAAAGCCAGATAAGAATGATTGTGACAATGACTGTGACCCAGAAAGGTATGCCAAGGTGGTTGAAGAATGCAAGTTGTAGCACGCCAGCAACGAGGTAGAGACGAAATGCAGCTCCTATTATTCTGGAGATAAGAAAAAAAGCAGATCCAGTTTTATATGATTTAGTACCGATCTTTAGTTCGAGGAATTTGTAAATAGAGACGAGATTGTGTTTGTAATAGATTGGTAATAAAATGGTTAGTATTGCAAGGTAACCAAGGATATAGCCAATAACCATTTGATAATATGAAAATGCCGAATCCTTAACCCATCCTGGAACAGAAATAAATGTGACTCCTGAGAGCGAAGCTCCAATCATTCCATAAGCTACGAGATACCATGGAGACTTTTTGTTAGCATTAAAAAAGCTGGCAGTGTTGGCCTTGCGAGAAGTAAAGTATGAAACGGCTAAAAGCAAGATAAAATAAGAGCTTATTACCCCGAATACTAATGCTGCACTCATTGTAATGTCAAGTTTTTAGCTAATCGAAAATAGTTTTTTAAATTTGACCGTTAAGATAAAAATAATTGTGATTATAACTTTACTGTGGATGAAGAAAATCTTTCTCCTGGTTTTTTGCCTGTTAAATACAATGCTTTTTTATGCCCAGATTGTGTCTCTGTCTAAGTCCCAGCAAGAGAGGATAGTAGAGATTCATAATTTTTACCGCAGACAGGTAGGTAGTGACTCTATGATTTGGTCAGACCAGGTAGAGCAAAAGGCCAGGATGTGGCTGAACCATTATATTCGCAAGCCTTTAATACCCAGAAATCATTACGGTTATGAGCAGAATTTTTATTTATTACCTGACACAAATTTTTATAAAGCAATAAGATCCTGGGCACAGGAACAGGTTTTTTATAATGGGGATTACAGTGACTCTGCCAAAGCCTATCTTTATCAGCATTATTATAGAATAATTAACCCACAACTACGGCGGATAGGGTGTGCATCTGCCAGAGTGGTGGATGGAGTGTATGTATTTGTTTGTTTTTATTCACACTAGAGCGAAAAGTTTAAGTGTAGATTTATTATATTTGAAATAAAAAAATAGTAGCCATGGCAATAAGAGAAGAAGTAATGAGGCGTGCACAGAAATGGCTGATAGGTAATTTTGACGAAGAGACAAAAACACAGGTCAAGCGTATGCTCGAAGAAGACGAGCGTCTGTTAGAAGACTGCTTTTACAAAGATTTGGAATTCGGAACAGGGGGCTTGAGAGGAAAGATAGGAGTAGGTACAAACAGAATGAATATTTACACTGTGGGTAGAGCCACACAGGGTCTGGCTAATTACCTGAAAGATAGTTTCGCTGATAGGGATCGTATCAGTGTCGCAATTGCTTATGATAGCAGGCATTTTAGCCGTGTATTTGCACAGTCAGCAGCTAATATTCTTAGTGCTAATGGCATATATGTTTACCTATTTGACGACCTCAGACCTACACCAGAATTGTCTTTTGCCATAAGGGAATTAGGTTGTCAAGCAGGCATAGTTATCACAGCTTCACACAACCCAAAGGAATATAACGGATACAAGGTCTACTGGGAAGATGGTGCACAGATAAT
>JALVRO010000197.1 GCA_027031265.1 Bacteroidales bacterium
TTTATTCCCGTAAGATAAAAGTTATGAGAGTTCAGAGGTCTGACCAGTTGTAGTTTGTGTTTTGGATTTTTCATTTTTTATTTTAGAGTTTCTAGGAATGTGCTTAATGTAGTGGCTTATTCCATGTTTCTTATGGCTTGTTGTGTATGGACAGAGGTATGACTAGTTGTAGTTTGTGTTTTGGATTTTTCATTTTTTATTTTAGAGTTTCTAGGAATGTGCTTAATGTAGTGGCTTATTCCATGTTTCTTATGGCTTGTTAGTGTATGGTCAGAGGTCTGACCAGTGGAGATATGAGCTAGATGGATTTCGTTTTTGTGTTTTTAGACTCTTGTGGTTTGCCAGGTTTTCGCGTAAAGTTTTAACTGTTGTGTTCGTGGATTCAGAGTTTAATGAGGCTGGCTGGTTTGGTCAGAGGTCTGGCCAGTTGTAGAAAAAAATTTTACGCTTATTCTCAAACAAGTTTACAAATAGCAGATAATTTTGAATTATTGATAGATGTGGGTTTTTATCAGGTGAAAGAGGGATGTGATTGTGTTTTATAAGATTATATTTTACTTTTTATGCAGTGATTAGGCAAATACAGATTAGGCCCAGATAAGAGCAGATGTTTTCAAGTAGAACAGTATTTCAAAGAACGCAGGTTAATGAGGTATTCTATTTTTTGCTGCCAGTTTGATATAGTTTTTAAGGCTTTGTTGCATTGCTTTTTTTACGATGTTTTTTATATGCTTGGAATTATTTTCTAGGCCTTGTTCCAGTGAGATGTAGTACTCGTAAGATGCTGATCGATTGTCTGGTATTTCAAAGTACTTTTGTGAGAGTTTGAGATATGCGTCTTTGATATCATTAAAAATCATTTTGACAATAGTATTCTGGCTAAGGACGACCAGTAATTCCTGCAGCTGCCAGTCGAATTGGGCGAAAGCTAGTCTTGAGTGTTGTGGCTGCGGTTTTTGTTTAAGCAAGTCTAATATTTTTCCGGGGTTATTGTCGACAGCTTTTTGAGCGAAATCTGGCAACAGGACTGTGCGGAATTCCAGCCAGTCGTAAATAATTTGTTCAGGTATAAGGTCTGAATGTTTTATAAGTGTTTTGAGGATGCCGAGGCTACCTTGGTTTATGTAATCATTGACGACTGATGGTTTTCCGTGTTGAATAGTAATCCAGCCTTCTGCGGCCAGGGTTTTGAGTGTTTCTCTAAGAGTTTGTCTGGTTATGCCCATTTGCTGAGCCAGTGTGCGTTCTGGAGGGAGAGAATCTCCAGGCTGCCAGATTCCGTTAACGATATTTTGTATGAGTTGTTTTTCTGCAAAAAGGGCAGGTCTGAGGACCTGGTATGGTTTGTAATTGTTTTCCATGGTAAAAGTTTTTTTGGTCAGAGGTCAGACCTCTGACCAAAAGATAGATTTTTTAAAATAAAAAAACAAATCTGAAAACAAATTTTTGGTATTTTCGTGTAGATAATTTGAAAATCAGATTATTATTATAAATCTGTCCATTTTATGTTTTAGAGCTATAATGAATTTGTTTTGATTTTAGAGGTAAGATGTTTTTGACCAGCAGCAGAAGGGCATTAAGATTTTAAAGTATTAGAAATGTTTTGTTTAATCATGATTATAGCTTATCAAGCAGGAGTGGAAGATTTGTTTTGATTACAAATAACATTGTGAAAGTTGTTCTAGAAAATACTATTAATTAAAAACAAAAACATATATTTGCGAACGTCTAAAAAATCGGAGAACATGCAGACTAAGAGTTTAGCTTCCAAACCAGTAAGGTTTCTTTACAGCTGGTTTTTGTTTTTCATTGTATGGTTGGCTTTTACCACGTCATTTCAATTACCAGAGGTTCTGACAGGACTTGCTGTTTCCTTGATTTTAGCAGCTATTAGTTATGAGACATTTACAGGATGGGGCTTTAAGGGAATAAAGCTAAGGAATATGTGGTGGTCTATGGTATATATTCTCAATTTTATCTGGTTAATGGTAAAGGCCAATTTGAATGTGGCAAGGATAGTTTTGACTCCTAGCCTACCAATTAATCCAGGTATTGTAGAATTTGAGACCAAGCTGACTAATGTGTATGCCAAGATGGTCTTGGCCAATAGTATCACTCTTACACCAGGTACTTTCACGGTGGATGTGGTGGATAATAAGTTTTATATCCACTGGCTGGATGTGACTGTAACAGACCCACATGAGGTCTATAAAGAAATCGCTGAACCATTTGAGCGTATATTATTAAAAATCTTTAATTAAAAAGGTTATGGGACTGTCATTAAACATTATAGACATTATTGTGCTGGCAATAATATCAGTGGCATTAATACTTGATTTTTACCGTTTTGTCCGGGGGCCACTGGCATCAGACCGTGTTATGGCAGCAGATACCATGACAGTAACGACAGCATCTCTGTTGGTATTTTTGGGGTATTTGTTTGACCGTTACATTTATCTGGATATAGCATTGATATATGCGGTACTGGGTTTCATAGGTGTGATTGTAATTGCCCGTTATCTAGAAGGTGGAGTTTAAGCCACATTTTCTTTATTAACAAGAAAAACAAATTATTATGGAACAGGTACTAACATATTTAGGTTACATTTTGATTGTCATAGGAGCAATCTTTTTATTTTTGGGAGGCTTGGGGATAGTCCGTTTGCCTGATATTTATTCTAGGCTGCAGGCAGGAACAAAAGCCTCTACATTGGGAGCAATGAGTTTAATTCTGGGTGTAGGGTTCCTGAATCCTGCATGGCTAGTTAAGTCCCTGGTAATTGTAATTTTCATTGCTTTGTCAAACCCTATAAGCTCCCATGCATTAGCACGCGGTTCTTACCGCCACAATATTAAGCCATGGTCTAAAGAGGATATTGACGCATACCGTCAGTATCTGAAGGAAGAGGGCCAGAAAGAGAGGGAAGAAGAAGCCAAACAAACTGAAAATAAAGACTAATGAGTACTATTATAACAATACTGGTAGTAATTGGAGCCTTGGTGCTTGTAGCTGCAGCTGTTTTTGCAGTACACAAGCGCGATTTGGTAGTAGCAACGGTTGCGACATCAGTTATCAGCCTTGTATTATCTCTATTTTACTTTTTATTGCAGGCGCCTGATGTTGCGCTGACAGAGGCTGCTATAGGTGTAGCCCTGACTACAATAATTTTTATTGTTACTATTAAAAACACAAAACGTTTCGAAGACTAAATCAGGGACCTATGAAAAAATTGATTTCTATAGTTTTTCTGCTTTACGTTGCCTATCAGCTTTTTGTGGTATTTTATGCTGTGCCATTTGGTACTGATGAGGTCAGGAGTAAAGTAGGAAGATTTTATCTGGAGCATTCACCTAAAGATTTGCATGTTGCTAATACTGTGACTTCTATTGTAGTGAACTTCCGTGGTTTTGACACATTAGGAGAGGTTACAGTATTGTTTTTGGCCTCTACAGCATTAGGCAGTATTCTTTTCCGCCGTCGTGAGGTTCATACACGTCTAAGTCACCTGCGTACTTCGGTAGAAGCAAGTTCTATAGTGCGAGTAGCAGGTCGAATCCTTTTCCCATTGATAGTTCTTCTGGGTGCTTATGTATTTATTCATGGACATCTGACACCAGGTGGTGGTTTTCAGGGTGGTGTGATAATAGCAACAGGTTTTCTGTTCTTGCTTCTGGCGTACCGCCAGTTTACAGTAGAGCATAGGACTATTATGTGGATTGAGTCACTGGCAGGTATTACGTTTGCAGGAATTGGCCTTGTGGGCATATTTGTAGGAAAGACTTTTCTGGAGAATTTCCTGGGAGTAGGAAGGCTTAATGATTTGATAAGTGGTGGTATTATACCTTTGATTTATATTGCAGTAGGTTTCAAGGTTGCAGCTGAGCTTACAGGTATTCTTGATACTATCCTTTCAATTAGTATAACAGTAGACGAAACAGAAAATCAAACTGAGAAAAATGGATAATCTTCAGATTTTAAAGATAGCTTTTTACGGCGCTTCTATTTTATTGATAGTCATAGGTTTATATGCTGTTTTGACCAAGCGGAATTTGATAAAAATAGTTCTGGGACTGTCGATTATGGATAATGGTTTGAATCTGCTTTTTATAACATTGGGTTTTGTCAAAAGTGGAACAGCGCCGATTTTTTCTCCATTAGTAATGGAAAAATTCAAGACAACAGAGGCGGCAGCACAGGCAATGGTTGATCCTGTGGTGCAAGCATTAGTGCTAACAGCTATTGTTATTGGTTTTGGTGTTACAGCAGTAGCTCTTGCACTTGTTCTGCGTCTTTATCGTCATCACAACACAACAAACATTGATGAAATAAGGAATCTAAAATGGTAGCAGCAACTCCAATTTATTACATAGC
>JALVRO010000198.1 GCA_027031265.1 Bacteroidales bacterium
CTGTTGAATACAGCCATGATAGCACCCCATAGCTGATCCCATGGATCTGTTGGGAATTCGCGTCCTGTATATTTTTTAACAATATCTTTGAAAGTCTCAACCAGTTCTTTCAGATCATTGGCTGTCAGTTCTGTGTCTTCCTTGACACCACGCTTTTCTTTCAACTCCTCAATAGCTTTTTCGAATGGGTCGATCTCGCCTTTTTCTGGCTTAACATCCATTACAACATCACCGTACATCTGGATAAAACGGCGGTAAGCATCCCATGCAAAACGCTCATTACCAGTCTTTTTGGCCAGGCCCTGAACAGCCTCATCATTAATACCAAGGTTCAATACAGTGTCCATCATACCAGGCATAGAGACGCGGGCACCTGAACGTACAGATACGAGCAGGGGGTTATTGATATCGCCAAATTTTTTTCCTGTTTCTTTTTCAACGAAATTTATAGCGTCAACAACATCTTTTTCGAGAAGCTCACGGATTTTCTCCTCGCCCAGTTTATAATAATCAATACAAGTCTCTGTTGTGATAGTAAAACCAGGAGGGACAGGTACACCAATACGGGCCATTTCGGCCAGGTTAGCACCTTTACCACCTAATAAATCTTTGAGTTTCGCACTACCTTCGGCGCTTCCGCCTCCAAAGAGATAAACACGCTTTTTATCAGCCATATTACATCTATTTTAGGTTTGTTTATTGCCAAATTTCGGCAAATAAAATTACAACTATTAAAATTGATAAACAAAAATTTTCCTCAGGCCAGATAGTCAAACAATTGCCAATTATTTCAAACCCAGGGAGGCGAGCTGTTTTTTAATAAAACTGAAGACCTTGTCATTTTTCAATTTTCCCTTATCGAGTTTCTTATAATCCTCATAAGCATCATAAAATAGTCTGAGGCCCAGAAGTGCAAGAATCCTTAACATACGGAAGTCAGTGTTCTCAGGCTCGACAGATACCAGGATATTAGACAAAACCAGGGCATCGTCCCAGCTCTGCTTATCCAGAGAGTTTTGCTGTTGCTCTATAATCTTGTCGACCACAGCACGAAACTCATAGACCATGTTATTAACCTTGAAATAGTTAAGCCATCGGAGAATGTCCATGTATTCCATCTGGGCAATATGGCTTGCCATTTTTTCAGCAGGAAGACCTAATATTTTATGGTTTGGACTGAAAGATTCAATATCATTAATAAGATTCTGGACAATATCGTGTGCCTGCAAGTACATCTCTTTGACTTCATCTTCCAGATCCAACAGATTAACATCCTGATCAAGAAAACTCCGCAAACTTTCCAGATTGAGCATACCAAAGTCATACTGCAACTCAAACAAACGCATATTCTGTAAATCAAAGCCAGAGAAACGCAGCAGGGAATTAATAACCTTAATTGAATAAAGCATATCTGCCTCTATGTCTTCTTCGTCCTGACCAGCCATCATCTCCATCAGCTGCCACAAATACTCATGTGCACCAGTAACAATTTTGTCCTCTTCCTCAGAAAGATCTTCTTTGTCTCCAATACCTATTAATACCTGCGCAATATACTCGAGCTTATCATTACGAAGCAAAGAAGTAAAATAATCAACTGCCTGGCTAACATGATCCTCACGCTTGAGAAAATCATCTATCACTTCGTAAATAAAATAATGAAAATCATTCTCAGGATTAAGAAAAATCTGCACTGAATTTTCCTCAGGGTTATAAACAGCCTTACCCTGCTCCACATCATCAGTAATAAGCTCCAAGTTAAACTCTGTATCAACGTCATACAAAAGCTCTGAAATCTGGTGATAATAATCCTCATATTGGTCTATGGAGCTTGCTCCATCTGTGAGTATCTGGTTGAGATAGTCTACGAGTGCCTTGATAGTGTCCATTGGTCAAAAAATTGTTTTGTTTTATTAAATATAAAAAAATGCGCAACAAATATAAAGGTTTAGCACATGTTTTTATTGAAATTGTCTTTTGTTAATAATTCAGAAATCAGTATTGGTCAAAAAGTTTTTAACTTTGCTACCAGCTAAAAATTAGAATATGAGATTTGCTGAAATAATATTACCCATAGCATCACCCAAACTCTATACTTATGCTATACCTGGGCATCTGGAGGATAAGATCCAGATTGGCCAGAGAGTTATTGTCGAAGTAAGACGGAAGCTATATACAGGTATTGTGGAGACTCTGCACAATAAGCGGCCAGAGTATGAGGTTAAAGAAATCATTGATATTCTAGACGACAGGCCATTTATAAAACCATTACATCTGGAATTCTGGCACTGGATAGCAGATTACTACATGTGTACAATCGGTGAAGTATACACAGCAGCGCTCCCTCCTTCCCTACGTCTGGAAGGAGAACAACGTCTGTGGCTAACCACAACAGACCTGCATGGAATAATCCTCACCCCAGCAGAAGAACAAATAATCAAATTACTCCAGAAACAAAGCTACACCCTTACAGATCTCAGGAAAAAGCTGGATATCAAAAACATCCTTCATCACATCAACAGGCTGGTAGAGAAAGGACTGGTACGCAGCAGCCAGCAGGTTGAAAATCCATACAAACCACGCACAGAAAAATTCGTCCGTCTCAATCCTGGCATTAAATCACAAAGCCAGCTTGACGATATTATAAAGTCAATGGGCAGGGCAAAGAAACAACTAGAGCTTTTGCTGGCATATATATCACTTGCCAGATTCAACTTTGCCTCGCCCGCAAAGGAAGTCAAATACAAGGACCTGCTGCACAGGGTAAACTCTCCATCAGCATTCAAGGCTTTGCTGGATAAAGGCATCTTCCAGATATACGAAAAACCAGTGTTACGGCTTGGGGGCGGACAGGTGTCACAACAGATAAACCCTCTGACACCTGCACAGCGCAGGGCACACGATGAGATTACCAAGCTTTTTGAAGAAAAAAATGTGGTCCTGCTGCATGGGGTAACCTCCAGTGGTAAGACAGAAATATACATACACCTGATTAAAGAGCAGCTAGCCAAGGGTAAGCAGGTACTATACCTGCTGCCTGAGATAGCTATAACCTCGCAGATAGTAGCACGCCTCCAAGCCGTATTTGGCGACCAGGTCGGTTTTTACCATTCACGTCTCAATGATAATGAACGAGCCGAGGTATGGCAGCGTCTCAATAACTGGCTGGCTGGCAAGGAGCCTTACAAAATCATTATCGGTGTACGCTCTGCTATATTCCTGCCATTTCACAACCTGGGCCTGGTAATAGTAGATGAGGAACATGAGAACACTTACAAGCAGTTTGATCCAGCACCCAGGTATAATGCCAGAGACGCTGCCATAATGCTGTCCTCTTTGCTCGGTGTAAAAGTACTTCTGGGTACAGCCACTCCTTCGCTCGAGAGTTACCAGAATGCTCTCAATGGCAAATATGGGCTTGTGGAACTAATAGAGCGCTATGCTGGTATTGAGCTGCCGCAGATAATACTGGCAGATACACGCCAGGCGCAGAAAAAAAAGCAGATGCGGGGTATTTTTCATCCGCTGCTTTTGGCCAAGATTGACCAGAGCCTCAAGGGAAAAAAGCAGGTCATACTGTTCCGCAACCGCCGTGGTTTTGCTCCTTATCTGGAATGCCAGGACTGTGGCTGGATACCCAAGTGCAAACATTGTGATGTGAGCCTGACTTACCACAAAGACACGAACAAACTCGTGTGTCATTATTGCGGGTACACCATCGAGGCGCCCCGTCGCTGCCAGAAATGTGGCAGCTTTCGTCTTCAGCTCAGGAGCTTTGGTACTGAGCGTGTCGAAGACGACCTGAAGATACTCTTCCCCGGGGCGCGTATACAACGTCTGGACCTGGACACCACACGTGGCAAATATGCACATAGCCATATTATTGAGCAGTTTCAGAACCATGAGATAGACATCCTGGTAGGTACCCAGATGGTAACCAAGGGGCTGGACTTTGAGAACGTGAGCCTTGTGGGCATACTCAATGCTGACAGCCTGATCAATTATCCAGATTTCCGTTCAATCGAAAGAGCCTTTCACCTAATGGTACAGGTAAGTGGACGTGCAGGCAGAAAAGGGGCACAGGGCATGGTTATTATACAGACTTCGCATCCAGATCATCCTGTGTTCCATTACGTTGTAGAGAATGATTATCAAGGGATGTTTAGATGGCTCAGTGCAGAACGCAAGGCATTTTTTTACCCGCCTTATTCGAGGCTCATAAAAATAATTATTCGACACAAAGATGAGGCTCTTGTGGATAATTTTGCTACAATGCTTGCAGCAGACCTGCGCAAATTTCTGGCGCACCGTGTTCTAGGCCCGCAATACCCACCAGTCAAAAAGGTTCAGAACTGGT
>JALVRO010000199.1 GCA_027031265.1 Bacteroidales bacterium
CGATCATTATCCTGTCGCGTACAGCTCCTGAGTTCCTCGAGAGGCTCTTTGAGTTGGAGGTGCCAGAGATTGCCGATGGGTTGATTACTATCAAAAAGGTTGTCCGCAAACCAGGTGTGCGTGCCAAAGTTGCTGTGGAGTCTTATGATGACCGTATAGACCCTGTAGGTGCATGCGTTGGTATCAAAGGTTCTCGTATCCAGGGTATTGTGCGTGAGCTGAGAAATGAAAATATTGATGTGATTAATTATTCTACAAATCCACGTTTGTTTATCCAGCGTGCCCTTAGTCCTGCCAAAATCAACCGTATGGATATAGACGAAGAAGAACGTAAAGCTAGAATTTATCTCAAACCCGAGGAAGTGGCTAAGGCTATTGGTAAAGATGGTGTAAATATTAAGCTGGCCATGGAACTTACAGGCTATGATATCGAAGTATTCCGTGAGATAGATACAGATCTGCCTGATATTGAGATTGATGAGTTTGCTGATCAGTTCGAAGAATGGATGATTGAAGAGCTAAAGAAAATTGGCCTTGACACAGCCCGTGCAGTTCTGGAGAAAAATGATGAGTTTTTACTAAACCGTACAGAGCTAGAAGAGGAACATATCAGAGACATTAAAGATACTTTAAAACAGGCACTTGAGTCCATGGAAAATAATGATTAACCACTGGTTTTAAGAAACTAATATAAAACTCTGATTTTTAGCAAATATTTTATACATTTGCGAACAAACTAAACTTTTATTAACAAACTAAAATCAAATATATGAGCGAGCAGCGTAAAAAATGGAAATTAGCTGAGTTGGCAAAAGAATTTAATGTTAGTCTAGAACGTATTACAGAAGTATTGCACAAGGAAGGGTACAAGAATTACAAAGGAAAACTGAATGAAAAGGTTACTGAGGAGGTTGCACAGAAACTGGCGCGTCATTTTAAGATGGACCAGAAATTCCGTGAGATGTTAGAAGAGGCACGTCGTAAAGCTGAGGAAAAGAAGAAAAAAGAAATGCAGGAACTGCAGCAGAGTGTTAGCATCGAGGATACAAAGAAAGAAGAACCAGCTGTCGAGGAAGAAGAGCCAAAAGTCTACATCCACGACGCTGCTAAAGGTACAGATATTCCAGTATCCAGGGATGCTATAGAGATAGAGAAAGACACTTCCAAGAAAGAACAAGTTTCAGAGAAGAAAGATAAAACAGAAGAAAAGACAGAAGAGGAAAAACAAGTGGGTCCAAAAGTGGTAGGGAGAGTTGATTTAGATAAGATAGATACATCCACACGTCCAAAGAAGCGTAAGCCTAAAGAGAAAAAAAAGTCTGAGCCAGAGCCTCACAAAGAAAAAGAAACAAAAGAATCAGGGACAACTACTGAAAAGGTTAAGACACAGACAGACCAGGTGCTCGAACGTACACAGCAAATTCTATCACAAATAGAGACACAGGAAGAGGAGAAAAAGACAGAACAAGAGCACATAGTAACAGGACAGCAGGAGACAGGGCCACAGGTTGCTGAATCTAAAGAGAAAATACAGGATACAGAAAAAGAAGAGCCACAGGGACTTAAAATTGTGGGAAAGATAGACCTGGAAAAAATCGAGAAAAAGGAAAAAGCTCGCAAAACTAAAGACCAGAAACAGGACAAGGGCACTAAAAAATACAGAAGTGAGGATAAGGAAAAGCGTTCCAAAAAGAAAGGTAAGAAAAAACGTATCGAAAAAGTCGATATCGAAAAAGAAGCCCGCCGTATAAAGAAAGAACCACGCAAGAAGAAATCACAGAAAGAAGTTATAGTTGATCAAAAAGAAGTCGAAAAAAGCTACAAAGAAACCATCCAGCAGGCCAAAGGTCACACAGGAAAAAGCATTTCTAAGAAAAAATTCGAAAAGAAAAAGAAGAAAAAAGAAGAGATTCTTCGCAAAGAACAGGAAATGGCCCAGCTCAAGCGTACTCTTACTATTACCGAATTCCTCACACTTGGGCAACTGGCCAGCCTCATGGACGTCAATCAGATAGAATTGATGCAGCGTGCTCTGGAGCTGGGTATTCATGCTACTGTCAACTATCCATTGGAAGCTGAGGAGATTGAGCTGTTGGCAGAATCATTCGGTTATGAGGTGGATTTTGTAGATATGACCACACTCGAGGAACTGGAAGCACAGGTCGAAGACAAAGAAGAAGATCTCAAGCCCCGTCCACCTATTGTTACAGTCATGGGACACGTTGACCATGGTAAAACTTCACTCCTTGACTTTATCCGTAATACAAACGTGGTAGCAGGTGAAGCAGGTGGTATCACACAGCATATTGGTGCTTATAATATCACACTCGAAGATGGCAAGAGTATAACTTTCATAGACACACCAGGTCATGAGGCATTCACAGCCATGCGCGCTCGTGGTGCAAAGATTACAGACATTGCAATTATTGTAGTGGCTGCAGATGATGGGGTGCGTCCACAGACAGAGGAGGCTCTTGACCATGCTAAAGCTGCAGGCGTTCCTATTATTTTTGCTATTAATAAGGTGGACAAGGACACCGCTGACCCTGAGCGTGTAAGACGTGAATTGGCAGAAAAAGGTTATGTCGTCAGCTCCTGGGGCGGCGATTACTTTGATGTAGAAGTGTCTGCAAAAACAGGACACAATATTGACGAGCTGCTTGAAACAATCTTGCTCGTGGCCGAAGACCTGGATCTTAAAGCTAATCCTAATCGCCTTGCCGTTGGTACAGTCTTGGAAGCATCTGTGGAAAAAGGTCGTGGTCCAGTAGCAAATGTGCTGGTCCGAACAGGTACATTGCACAAAGGAGACATTATTTTGGCTGGTTCACATTATGGCCGTGTGCGTGCTATGTTTAACGAGCGAATGAAGTCTATTAATGAGGCAGGTCCTTCTATGCCAGCGCAGGTACTGGGTCTGGACGGGGTGCCAGAGCCAGGCGAGCCATTTGTGGTTATGGACAGTGAGAAAGAAGCCAGGCAAAAGGCTAACCAGCGTGCACAAATCAAGCGTGTTATTGAGCGTCGTTCGCGTGGTACCCTCACACTCGAGGAAATCAGCCGCCGTCTACAGGTAGGCGAATTCAGTGAGATTAATATTATCATACGTGCTGATGTGCAGGGAACAGCAGATGCTCTGGCCGAACAGCTGGAGAAACTCTCTACTGACGAAGTTAAGGTGAACGTTATACGTAAAGCTACTGGCGAGATATCCGAAAGCGATGTTATGCTGGCACAAGTATCAAAGGCAGTTATTATTGGGTTCCAGGTACGTCCTTCGGTACAGGCACGTAAAGCAGCCGAGCAGAAAAAAGTCGAAATACGTACATATTCTGTTATTTATCAGGCTATTGACGATATTAAAGATGCAATCCGTGGCCTGCTCAAGCCTATCTACAAGGAAGAATTCCTGGGATCTGCCAAGGTGCTCAAGACATTCAAGATCAAAGGAGTGGGTACTGTGGCTGGTTGTATTGTCGAGCAGGGTAAGATAGCACGTGATGCACAGGTACGTGTGGTACGTAACGGCGTCGTTATATATGAGGGTGATATTGAATCTCTCAAGCGTTATCAGGAAGATGTCCAGGAAGTAAAAGCTCCACAGGAATGTGGTATTGGTATTAAGAATTTCAATGACATTAAGAAAGATGACGTTATTGAAGCATTCCGTATGGTAGAGCAGCAACGTGATATTTAATTTAGGTTATATGTTATGTGAAAAGCGGCGAGGGCTAGCCCCCGCCGCTTTTTTTTACAGAAAACAGTAATGATCTGCAAAGTACAAGCAGGATTATTCCCTCCTGTCTAGTAGTTTTAGTTCTTTGCCGTTATCAAAAATAATGTGTGTTATATCAACCCAGACTTTTAGCTTATTGGCTGTGAGCTTATATAATTCTGACTCATGTGTATCATATAGCGACACAGAGGTCGAAGCTTGCAAAGTCTCCCGTGCATTGGATTCTAGCCTGTGGTGGCTACTGAGTGTGAAGTGCTTTAGAGTATCTCCATCAGGGCTCAAGCAATAGGCCATTGCCTGAAAGCCTATGATGTCCTGATCTGATGTGTTTTCGAGCACGAATTTACACCTGACATAATGTGTGCTGAAAAAGAAGCCTTCCCGCAATTAACTTGTTTTGCTATAGCCCCTGAGTTGTAGAATATTGTTCATCTTTTTTACCAGTTCCCTGTTCAGTCTGTCTGTGCGGATCTGTTCCAGACTATCTACACTGTGGATATAGGATTTGATATTAGTGATATAGGCTATTTGCCAGTAACTACCTTTATTACGCATTTTGACCTCCAGTACAAGGGTTGTGTCATAGCGTGGATGAAAGAGGCGCAGAGCGACGTAGGCTATTTTGCCATCCCGGATTGTGTATGCTATGCCTTGAAATAGTTTTTTATCTTCAGAAGGTAAATATCTGTTAATTAATGTTTTAGTTAAAGCCTGGTACCCGGTGCATGAAGTTTGCTTCTCGTGTGAGCCTTGCTCTATGAAGTTAATGACATCCTGCTTGATGGAAGGCAGTATTTGTGGCTTGACTAAAGAAACCAGTCCATCGATTACATCATCAAGCCAGGAGTCATCTGTGCCCAGGATAAGTGGTCAGGTCGTCGATAAGATTGCTGAGCAGGCCGTCCAGGTCCACATATTTCTCGAATGTCATGATATCATGATTTTTATATGCTTTATAAGCCTGGTAGAGTGAAAAACGAATACTATGCCGATAAGTATAGCCTATCAGACTTGCTGTCAGCACCAAGACTGGTAGCAGTATTTTTTTGTTCATAGTATTATATTTTGGCTGTTAATACTGCTCGTTTTCGTTGGGAAAATCACCTGTTTTTACGTCATTAATGTAGTTCTGTACTGCGTTGAGGATATCGTTGTGCAGATTGAGATAACGGCGCAGAAAGCGAGGGGAAAAGTCAATTGTTATGCCAAGCATATCGTGTGTGACCAATACTTGTCCGTCCACACCGCTACCGGCTCCGATGCCAATAACAGGGATTTTCAAGGATTGAGCAACTTGTGCTCCTAGCTTTGCAGGGATTTTTTCCAGTACTAATGCAAAGATGCCTGCTTCTTCTAGCAGGTGAGCATCCTCGAGGAGTTTTTGTGCTTCTTCTGGTTCTGTGGCTCTGACAGCATAAGTACCAAATTTATAAATTGATTGTGGGGTGAGCCCCAGATGTCCCATGACAGGAATGCCAGCACTGAGCACTGCTTTGACAGACTCAATTATTTCACGTCCCCCTTCCATTTTAACGGCGTGGGCTTCGGATTCTTTCATTATTCTTATCGCAGATTCAAGGGCTTGCATAGGATTTCCTTGATAAGTGCCAAAGGGCATGTCTACTACGACCATTGCGCGATCTACTGCCCTTACTACTGATTGAGCATGATAAATCATAGCTTCCAGGGTCATTGGTACTGTGGTTTCATAACCTGCCATGACATTGGCGGCCGAGTCTCCGACCAGTAGGACTTCGATGCCAGCTGCGTCCAGGATTCTGGCCATTGAATAGTCATAAGCTGTGAGCATGGCTATTTTTTCGCCTCTCTGCTTCATCTCGCGCAGAGTCTTGGTAGTGATTTTTTTTGGACTCTTATGTGATGCTTTTTGTGTTGACATTTGTTTGTGTTTTTTGAGTTTAGAGCTGTAGCAAATCTTCCATTGTGTAAAAACCTTTTTTGCCCAGAAGGAATTCGGCAGCCATGACAGCACCAGTGGCAAAGCCTTCGCGGCTCTTTGCAGTGTGTTTTATTTCTAATGTGTCAAAGCTCGAGTCATAAGTAATTGTGTGAATGCCTGGTATTTCGTCTTCTCGTATGGCTGTTATTTTGAGCTGGTCTTGCCCTGGAGTATCCATTGTCCATGAGTTGATTTTTTCCAGGTTGTTAATTATTCCCTGTGCCAGTGTTATAGCTGTACCGCTGGGAGCATCTTTTTTGTGGATATGATGCACCTCTGTAATGCTTGGAGTGTATTGTGGAAACTGGTTCATTATCTGGGCTAGGCGTCTATTGAGGTAGAAGACAATATTTACGCCGATACTAAAGTTTGAAGCATAGAAAAAGGCTTTGTTTTCTTTTATTGCAATGGTACGTAGTTCTTCCATTTTGTCCAGCCAGCCTGTTGTGCCGCTCACCACAGGTACATCTGCGTCAAAGCATTTTTTTACATTATGGTAGGCACTCTCAGGTGTGGTGAATTCAATAGCTATATCTGCTTGGCGTAGATTTTCTACTGTGAACTGGTCTTGATTGTTTATGTCAAATTTGTGAATAATTTGGTGGCCGCGGCTAAGGGCAATTTTTTCGACCATTTTGCCCATTTTGCCATATCCTATAAGTGCTATTTTCATGTGATTAGATTTTTAGTTTTTTGTCAATGCCAAGTTTTGAGTTAATTCTAGCCATGATCCGCACTAACTTAGGTGTTCGCTCGACAAGCGTGCGAATCATTGACCTAAAAAAAGTGTGCTGGGTTAGGGCCTATGCGGTTTGATTGGTTGAGACTATCAATCTGGTTCATTTCCTCAGGTGTTAGTTCAAAGTCCCAGATGTCAAAATTCTGTTTTATTCTTCCGGGTGAGGCGCTCTTTGGAAAAACAATGAAACCATGTTGCACATGCCATCTGAGCGTTACCTGCACGGCTGATTTACCATATTTTTCCCCAATGCTGATAAGTGTAGGATGTTCTGCTACACGGCCTTTGGCAATAGGAGACCATGATTCTATAGCTATGTTTCTATCAGTACAATAATTAACCAGGTCCCAGTCAACGAAGAAGGGATGGAGCTCAATCTGGTTGACAGCTGGTAATACTTTAAAGTTTTGTTCCAGGTCATGGATATGGTTAATCAAAAAATTACTTACCCCGATGGAGCGAACCCTGCCTTTTTCCCACAGCTCGGTCATAGCCTGCCATGTGTCCAGATAAGAACGTGACAGTCCAGGCCAATGAATAAGAAACAAATCAAGGTATTCTGTCTCCAGTTCATTAAGAATACGGTCATAAACACGGAAGACATTAGTATAACCATGGTCTGTGTTCCAGATTTTTGAAGTTATGAAAAGTTCCTGGCGTGGAATGTCTATTTGTTTGAAAGCACGGGCCAGCTGACGGTGATTCCCATAAATGTCTGCAGTGTCGAAATGTCTATAACCTACATCTATTGCTGTTTTTATAGCTTCCATAACCTCACGTTCTTCTGTTAGTCTGTATGTCCCCAGACCAAGCATTGGTATCTGGACGCCCTGGTTTAATGTTTTATACAACATTTTTATTTGACTTTTATGATTAAAATCATGGTTTTAGAATATCAAATTTATCATTTTTATACAACAAAATAGAAATTTATCATAAAATGCCACAGTTTAATTACAAACAAAAGGTCATTGAATTCATAACAGAGATACGCGATATAATTGAAAATAAGAAAGAATCAGATTACCAGCGACTCACTGAGATTTTGCATAAAATGTTTTTTTATGCAGAACAATATTTTATAGAAAAGATTCTCAAATATCGCCACCTGCCATACAAAGCCCAGGAGATAGAACAAGAAAAAAACGAAGTCCTTTCGCGTCTGAAGAATTATGCCGAAGCTATCGAAAAACTCAATAATCAAACCAGGGATATGATTGATTTCCTTTCAGAATGGGAGAAAAAGCTGGCTTACGAAGACTCTCTACATGACTCGAATTCCAATTAATCATAAGTTCTTGTGAACCTCTTTGCCCATGGCAATGATTTTACCATCAGGTGAAATGAGAAATTCTGCTGGTAGACGTGTCACATGGTAAAGGCGAACAATTGGTGAATTCCAGAACTTCTGGTCACAGACAACAAGAAATCCTTTCAGGTGCTTGGTGGCATAAGTGCGGGCTTTGTCTTTGTCAATATCGAGCATGATAGCAATTTTGACAAGGTCTGGGCTGTTAGTTTTTTGAGCCCAACTGACTGTTTGCTGGCAATCTTCACACCATGATGCCATAAAAAGCAAGTAGACTTTTCTGCCTTTGTTGTCCGATAGTTTGAAACTTTGACCATTTAATGTTTTTGCCGTGAAGTCAGGAGCCTTGCTTCCAGGAGAAATATTATTTGTAGAAAACTGGTGTCGCTGCATATTGAGCTTGATGTTTTGCACAAAGCTGTGCATACGCAGCACATGTGGGTTTCGTGGATAATGTCTGGATAAAGCACTGTCTACTTTGAAGTAAAGTTGTGCGTCATTTTCAGGGTCAAAGATACCTTTGCCCGGGACATATACCTGTGAGAGGGCAGGCAGGGCAACGAGTGAGCTAAGATGCTCCAGAACAAAGCGTGTGGAGTATAGTTTTTGTTCCCTGAGAGTCAGCTTTATCATTGAGTCTATTAGCTGTGCAGAGTCTTTTTTACCTTTATGTACAAGCCTTTCGTAAATAAATGTCAAGGAATCCAGACGCCGCCGGGTTTGAGAAAGATGTTGTTCTAGAACCTGAATTAGCTTACTATCCTGACTACCTTCTACATCGTAAGTATTGAGAATATCATTGTAATCAGCTGTGATATTGACTGTTTCCCCTGAGTCAAGGAGCAAATAAATGTTGTAGTTACTATTGGTAAAGGTGAGTGTATAAAAATTTTTATCTTTTACACGCGCATGTAAAATAAAATTACCCTGACTATTTATTTGCACTGAGTCTATAAGCTGGTTACCAGTAGGTAGAGCCAGATAAAGGCGTGCATAAGTGCTTGCCGGCGCATTATCTATATGTCCTATTATCTGAAAGTTCCACCTATGTTGTTTTTTACAGCCCAGCAGGAAACTACTAAGGATAAGTAGGAGTAACAGGAGTTTTCTAATTCTCATTTGTTTTTGATATTTTTAAACAAATTTTTCGACAGGAAATTTACAAAAATCTATGCTTTTCCGGGGAGAAATAATGCATCTACTCACAGCTATATTTACCTTCACAATAATAGTTGTGGCTTCTAATGAGATAGCCAAAGGCTTTCAGAAGCTAAAATTACCTCTGATAACGGGTTTTATCATTATTGGGGTTATTGCAGGCCCTGACCTTCTGAAAATGATACCACGGGATTCACTCAACAGGCTCAGGTTTATAGACGATGTAGCTCTGGCTTTTATTGCTTTTGCCGCAGGGAATGAGATGTTTATGGAAGAGCTCAAGGGAAAGCTCAGGAGAATAGGTATAATGACAGCTTCGCAGCTGATAGTCACTTTCCTGGTAAGTTTCTTTTTGCTTTTATTTATCTCGGAGCGTGTGCCTTTCATGGCACGGCAGCCCCAGGCTTTTAAGATAGGCCTGGCCTTGTTGATCTCAACCATCTTTGTAGCACGCTCTCCTGCCTCGGCTATTGCTATAATCAATGAACTTAGGGCCAAGGGACCTTTTACGCAGACTGCCCTGGGAGTGACAATACTCAAGGACATTCTGGTCATCATTGTCTTTACTGTGGCCTTCTCTGTGTCGGTTAATTTGATTAATGGTGTGCCATTTGATGTTGTCAAGGTGGTGATAGTCGTCGTGGAACTTCTAGCATCCATTGCCCTGGGATACGTATATTGCCAGATTTTGAAGCGTCTGTTCTCGCTAAAGATGAATGCGACATTAGAAGCACTGATTTTCCTGTTTTTAGGCTGGTCCTTATTCGGCCTCTCCCACTTTGTTGAGCATTGGTCTGCAGAGCACCTGAATATCAGGTTTCACATAGAAGCATTGCTGGCAGGCATTGTGGCAAGTTTTCGCCTGACAAATAACACAAAATACCGCCTACATTTAGAGAGCCTTATACACAAATTAGGACCTTTTGTTTACGTTGCATTTTTTACAAAGGTGGGAGCAGATATAGAGTTAAATGTGCTTGTGGACTACTGGCAGATAGCTATTTACCTGTTCTTTATCCGCATAATCGCCTTGATAGTTGCCTCTATCACAGGGAGTGTTCTTATAAAAGACAATCTGAAAAATACTCTTGTCAGCTGGACCCCATATATCACGCAAGCAGGTGTCAGCCTGGGTTTGATAACAATCATAGCTACGTATTTTCCACAGTTTGGTGTCGAGTTTGAGACTATACTGATCGCAGTAATTATTCTTAATCAGTTCGTTGGACCTCCTTTGATGAAATGGGCCTTGATAATGGCGGGTGAAGCACATCAAAAAGGACCGCATCAATATGACGGCACGCGTGATGTGATAATCTTTGGACTGGAAAACACTTCTATTAATCTGGCACATAGTCTCCAGCAGCAGAACTGGAAAGTCAAGATTGTTTCGTGTGAGCAAAACCGGGATTTAGAGGACGAAGCTATTGAGGACTTGCGTTCTCTGGAAATTATTCACATGAAAGAGTTAAATCTGGAATGTTTGAAAAAGCTCAATATGAAAGCTGCCGACGCTGTGGTGTTACTCATGTCTGACTATAATAATTACCGTGCTGCAGAGATTATTTATGAGCATTTTGGTACTCCAATACTTGTGGTGCGAGTGGAAGATTTTGACCAGATGGCCAGGTTCAAGAAATTTGATGCACGGGTGGTTGAGCCTCGTACTGCCATGGTCTCACTACTTGAGCATTTTGTGCGTTCGCCTTATGCCACATCTCTGCTCATTGGAGCCGAGGAAGACAAGGAAGTAGCAGACATAGAGGTGCTAAATTCCGAACTTCATGGCAAGGCATTGCGTGAGATACGCCTGCCTCTGGGTGTGCTGGTTATCTCAATCACACGGGGAGGGGAGAGCATACTGACACATGGATACACACGCCTGAGACTGCACGATATAGTCACTGTGTTGGGTACACCAGAGCAGATTGAGCAGACAAGGGTAAAACTTCAATTCTAAAAACAAATAGCTATGGGCAAGCGGCTATTCATTGCAGTTAAGGTCAAGTTTGGCCAGGAGACAACCAAAGCTTTTCACTATATTCAGAGACAGCTAGAGAGGGAGAAAATCAAATGGGTAGATCCGGATAATGTGCACTTGACAATAAAATTTCTGGGTGATACTGACGAGGAGCTAATAGACGACATAAAACAAAGCCTGGAGAACATCACCCAGGCTTTCCCTCCGACACGGCTAAAGATGAAGTCAATGGGCGTTTTTCCTGGCATGCATCGACCACGTGTTCTGTGGCTGGGACTGGAGCATGACCCGGTAGTTTGGCAAATGGCCGCCACAATAGAACAAGCCATGACTTCGTTGGGCTTTGAACCAGAAGAGAGGGACTTTAAGCCACACATCACACTGGGCCGTATTAAGTTCCTGCGCGATAGAAGGACACTCCAACATTTGCTAGACAAATATAATAACCACTTTTTCCAGGAAATACCTGTGGACAAGATCATTCTCTATGAGAGCCAGCTCCAGCCCTCAGGTCCTATTTATACGCCGCTAGGGCGTTTTAGACTGGGAGGCCATGGAAATTAAGGGTGGGTTTGATATCTAATTAACTATTAAAATGATGCAATGTAGCATTCTCTTTAATATGATTTACTGCTATTTCGATATATCTATCATTATTGAACAAACTTCTTTTTCTGTCATTCCATTCGGATAACTCTTTTTTTATAATTTCTTTATCATAAGTTTTATATTGTGAAATAATATAATCCACAGACGATAATAATTCCAAAGCAAAATCGGAGTAGAAGCCATTTAAAAATTCTGTTGTTTTTTGGGCTATATTTCTTAGTTCTTCTTTACTGTGTACATAGTTATATACATCTTCATATCCATCAGGCAAAAGTGTTAAAGGTTCAAAAGGCTTTCTATTCATATCACTATATCCCATGATATAACTACCATTCAAGATATTAAGAAGGTATCTTACCTTTCCAGAATAAGGTCCATAGAAGTTTGGCTCAAAGTTTAATTTGAAATATTTTTTTGCACCAAATTTTTGTAAAAAATAACACACTTTTTCGCTAGAAAATTCTGAGACGTATTCGCCATTTCTGACTAAATCGTATAAAACATATAAAAGTAAAGCACGGGCATTTGTCAGTTTGACACGTTCTTTTTTTAGATATTCTTTAATTTGCTTTGTTGGTTCATAAACAAATACATCAATTTCAAGGTCTTTTAGCTTATTACTAATTATTTTTTTTACTTTTTCCCATTCTAATCCTCCATTCCCTGCTCCTAGAGGCGGTATGGCGATACTTTTTATGTCATATTTATAAATTACTTCTATCAAATCATCTAAGCCTTTTTCAATATATACATATTCTGAAGGTTTTCTCCATGTAGTCTTTGTCGGGAAATTAATAATAATCTTTTCACCGTAGATAACATTATTATCTTTGTAAACAAACATAGATCCTATTTTTACTTCGCCTTTTTTACATGCTTCTACATAAGCTTTATAATTATTAGGGAAAGCCTTTTTAAATTGTAAAGCTATCCCTTTGCCCATTACACCGACAGTGTTTACAGTGTTAACAAGAGCTTGTGCAGGACTTTCTAATATATTTCCCTTTTTATATTTAATCATGGCTAATAGTATGCTTTGGGTATTATTTTTATCATTTTTTCATCAACACCAAAATTAATTAATTTATTTTTTGCCTTTTCATTATAACAACCATAGCCTATTATACAATTGACTGGAATATCGCCTTTGACTAAAAACTCTGCTTGTTTTTTTCTCTTAATATCTAAGTTTTCGTGACCTCCCCAAAAAG
>JALVRO010000200.1 GCA_027031265.1 Bacteroidales bacterium
TTCATTATAGCCTCGAAAGCTGCATTGAAAAATTTTATCAGTAGCTCTTTGTGCTCTTCTTTGAGCTGTGTGATGAAGAACCCGAATAGTATGGCAAAGAATATCACCTGTAACATATTGTTATCAGCCACAGCACGGAAAATATTATCAGGAACAATCTGCACCACAATATCTGTGAATGACCGTTTTGTGACAGGCAAGTTTTCTACTTTCTGGGTAAATCCCAGCTCAGCACCGACACCAGGTTTGATAATATTAACCAGAAACAGACCTGTGAGAATTGCAGCCAGGGACGAGAGGACATAATATGTAAAAGTTTTGAGCGTCAGGCGTCCGAGTCTCTTACTATCTCCCAGACCAGCCACACCGGAAATAATGGATGTCAGGATCAGTGGGGCTATAATCATTTTCAGTCCACGCATGAAAATCTGCCCCATCCATCCAACATAATTTACTTTATCCCTGAACAAAGAACCATAGATAACTCCCAGTATCAGGCCAATGAGAATCTGAGCCCACAGAGGTAAGCGGAATTTCCTTTTTGCATTGTTTTCGTTCATTAGCTACTTGTTTAATGGTTGGTTGCCAAATTTTTTCCTATTTTTATAAAAAAAATCATAAACACAAAAAAATAATTAGAAATGAGAAAATTTGTTGTTGCAGGAAACTGGAAAATGAATACAAATCTGCCTGAAGGGGAGCAGCTTGCATCTGATATAATGAGCCTGTTAGGGCAAAGAAATTTTGATCTGGACAGATATGGCGTTATCATAGCTCCTCCGTACACGCATCTATACCGTCTGGGGCAGATAATAGATAATAATAAGATACGTCTCGGCGCTCAGAATATGGGCTGGGAAGAGAAAGGCGCTTTTACTGGTGAGATTTCGGCCGATATGCTTTTGTCTGTTGGCGTGGAATACGTTATAATAGGTCATTCTGAGCGCCGTAAATACCAGAAAGAGGATGACCAGCTGCTGTTGAAGAAGATTAATCTGGCTTTAGCTAAAGGCCTGAAACCTATTTTTTGCGTAGGCGAGGAGTTAAACGACAGGGAGGCTGGTAAACATTTTGACGTTGTCCGCTCACAGATAGAGAACGTTATTTTCTCACTTGAAGTCCATAACATGGAAAATATAATAATTGCCTATGAGCCTGTATGGGCTATTGGCACAGGTAAGGTTGCCACACCCGGGCAAGCACAGGAGATGCACGCATTTATCCGTCAGATGATAGCTGATAAATTTGGCTCACAGGTGGGAGTGAATATGACTTTGCTATATGGAGGCAGCTGTAAGCCTTCTAATGCCGAGGGGCTGTTCAGCCAGAAGGATATTGACGGCGGTCTAATAGGCGGTGCATCGCTCAAGGCTCAGGACTTTGTGACACTTGTGGATATGCTAATAGAGGCAAAATGATGAAGTAAAGAAAAGGCAATTCTTTGCTGCAGTAATAACATGTTAGCGTCCTGATGTGTATGTTTATAATCAGGCGTTAGCTAATAATCTGGTGTTGTGGGGATTAAAAGAGAGCTTTCTTAACCAATAACCAGCTTTTTATAGTGACTGTGCGAATATTACATTCAGGATTATTTTCAACATTGGCTTAATAATGTGGACAATGGTAGACAGAATTAGCTGAGGCATTGCCCCAGCTAATTCTGTAATGTACTATTTGATGAAGCATAAAATTTTATTCTGCTAAAGGTTTTGTTTTTTATTGCAGGTTTGGCGGTTTTTTTGTTTGTGCAGGTTGCTCTGTTTCTTGTGCTTTCTGTCTTTGTTCTTTCATGTGTTTGTGTGTCCTGAGAATATTATACACAGTAGCTCCTAGGCTACTGAGGAGAAAGATACCAGCAATAGCGAAGAAAACAAAAGAAAAATCTTCTGCCAGAGACATAGCAATAATGAGAGATCCCAGGGATAGAATTAGAAGCGCTATAATTGAGGTAGTTGGAATTTTAGAAATTTTATAAGGTAATCGTTTTAAAGCTTTTATGTATTTAAACCACGAAATAATTATGTACACAAGAGAAGATAAAATTATCAAGCTTCCGACTACCACAACGACGAGGGCCAGGGTTTCTTGTCCACTACATGACAGAGAACAAGCTAATATTGCAAGGAAATAACTCACCCCTCCAACAATAGCTATTAGTAAAATTGTTAATAAAGTGCGAAAGAACCAACCCCAGTTATTTGCATTAGTTTTTTGTAAACCATTAATTATTGCTGATTGAAGTGTTACCAGTGGAGCAGATATAAAATTTTTTGTATCAAATCTAGCATAGTTAGGCTGTTCTGGAGACAGGAAAATGTTTTGGATGCTATGATTTTCTACTGTATTGGCGCTGACCAATGTATTAGACGTGAAATCCTTGAGCATGAGGTTGTTTGACAGGAAAATTACATTGACAGCGATGGACAGTACTAGAAGTAATTCATAAGTTTTTCTTGTGCTTAGTTTCTGCTTTGATCTGTCTTTTTTTATATCCCGTTCATATTTAGCATAACTAACAAAAGCAAAAAGTCCCCACAGTGATGCCAGGAATGAGAGAGCATAAGGTAGGCGTATGTGAAGGGTGAATAACAGCACTCCAATTGCAAAGGTAGTCAAATATAGCAATAATTTCAGAGAGATTAACAGGAGCTGGCCACTTAATTTATTTCTCCTGGACCAGCACATAAGGTTAACAGAGGTCTTGTTCCTAATAATTTTAGGAGTGAAAATAATCTCGTTCATATATCTAAAGTTTTTTTTTAAAATATAAACTTTAAGTCTTAAAGTATCAGACTATTTTGACGAGATATGTGTTAATATTGAAAATTTATATTTCAGATGTGTCGAAGAAGACTAGTTCTGTATATGGGAGATGGGTTTGTATAAATTGCTCAAGTTTTTTCAGACGCTGACCATAGAACAGGCCAGGAGGTAGTTGTGTAAGGAGAGTCTTGTCTTTTTTACCGCATTTGCACACCAGATCGATGAGTAATTTTTGTTTACCATCAGAGGTTTCAGGGTGCATTATAAGTGCCTTTATTAAATTTTTGTCTACAGATGATTGCTGGTCTTCGAAGCGGACGAGTAGTGAGTCATTGTCAATAATTAATTGCAGACTGCGAGGTGCTTTTTTGCGTGCTTTTATGATAGCTATCAAGGTGGGGATTATTGCCAGGGTTAGCATACCTATCAATATCCACAAATAAAGCTCGCCTGTGAGGGCGAGCGCAAAAATAGAAGTAATGTCTATAAGTATGAGTATATACCAGCCAAGATGTTTGTGTGGTAGAAAGTCAAAAAGTGTATTCTCATGGATTGTTATTTCGTTCATTGTTAGTTCTTTATGAATTTGATGTCCATTGTACCTTCTTTACCCTGGAGATGTAAAATATACACACCATTTTTTAGCTGTGCAATATTTAACCTGAGGTTCTGGAAAAATTGTTTTTCAACAATTAGCTTACCTTGTATATTGTATACTTTTAGCTGGTAGAACTCAGGTAATGCTTTTATTGTGAGTATATTATTGCTTGGGTTGGGTGAGATTCTTATGCTTTGTAAGATTTGACTAACCGCTGCAGAGGTATTGGTTATTGTGTCGAGGTATTGGATAGATACAAATTTCTGTAAGCTTGTACTGGTGTCAGCCGAAGCAATGAAATGCTTATCAGCCATGTCATACCATTCGAGAATATAGTCCTCATAAGTCTCGTTTATCATATTTTGAGCAAAGACATTGATATAAGAGTAATGCTTGAGTAAGGCCACAGAGAATTGCTTGCCGCCTGGTAGAGTTATTGTCCCGGAGCCAAAGTAGATCAGAGAATCATTATGTGTGAGATGGACTGCTACCCCGTAGATGCTGGTCGTAGCGGACTTAGCATTAGTGGCTGTGTCGCCGGGTTGAAAAGGAAATGGCATGAATAGACTGGCCTGGTTGTAGCGAAAGGGAACATAATGTCCCTGTGCATAAATTACCACGCCTATCTGGTATAGACCAGTATCCCTGAGGTCATAATAGTAATAGACCGTATCAGTGGGGCTGAAATATGTCAGCACATAATTACTTCCTGTGATTTGGCCCGCCCAGTTGGTATTGGAGGGATCTATGGCCATTACTGTGGCACTATCGGTTTGTGTAGCCCATGATATGTCCCATGAAGAAGAAATATTAAGGCCTGACCATGCTTGCTGTGGGCTGTTGTCACGGGCATAAATTATTTTTTCTCCAATCGCAGGGAAGAAATCTCTGGTTATATCCTGAGCTTGTGCTACAATGAGTGATAAGGATATTATCATTAACAGGAGTAAAGATTTTTTCATGGCAATGGTTTTTAGGGTT
>JALVRO010000201.1 GCA_027031265.1 Bacteroidales bacterium
TGTGTTGGTTAGGTTATATTCATAGAAGACGATATTAGTATCCGTGTAATCTAATTGTGTGATATTCTGTGATTTGTTTTTGATGTTGACTGCGAGATTGAGTTGATTGTTAATGTGGTTAATCATTCTTGTGAGCCAGTGTGCTGAGCCCAGCGATGGCATTATGGAGAGGCTCAGTGCGGTGCGCAGGTTCTGGGTAGGTATGTATTTTATCCCTGGCAGGGTGATGCGTACGTAATTAGCCTGTTCGGTAAAAGTCGTAAGCTGGAATTCATTAATTTGTTGGCGGCCGTCGTGGTTGAAGTCTATCCAGGCATATTGTCCCTGCCCAGTGGGTACGCGCAGGAAGTAGAACTCTGTAATTGGCTGCGTACCCTGGCCGGCTTGTTGCAAGAGTGAAATATTACCTAACATTGGTATTTGCCATAATGCTGTAGTTTGAGCAATGACTGTATTTTTATTCTGGCCAGTGTCGCGCAAGCTACGGAGGTGAATGGTGGTGTTGCTTGTAAAATTACCCTTTTTTATTTGTGCCGTGGCTGTAATGTTTGTCGAAATAATCAATGGAGAGAGCACCCCCTGGCTGTATATCCAGTCATAGCGCTGGCCTGCGGCCAGGGAAAGTAGATTTTGGCTACTGTCCCCGTGATTAACAAACAGGTTGTAGTCGATGAAGGCATAGCTATCGGGTATCAGGCTATCGCTGTGATGTAGGTTCTCTTCTGCCTCCATGTTAAGTCCAAATATAGTTTTTCTTACGCGATAGTGAATGTTCTGGATAGAGTGCAGGAAGCTGCTCTGTGCTGCGGCCTGCTGGCTGTAATTGTAGCTTGTCAGCGAGTGTACTGTCCAGCTGGTTGTGTCCAGCTCCAGAGTGTTCATCAGTCTAATGCCCTGATATTGGCCTGGATATACTAAGCCTTCAGCCTTGAACATGTCGTTTGGACCGTTGGGAGCGGAGAATTTATTTCCCAACAAGAAATGATGTGCCTCTCTCCACTGGCCGAAACCGATGTTCCAGTCTCTTTGGAATTCCACAGGTAGGAATGGGCTAAAGGTAGCAAAACGCTCCTGCATTAGCATATAGCTGGCAAAGATTGAATCTTTCACAGACAGTCTCCTACCCAGTCCGAGGCGCAGGTTGACCGCGCGGTTGTCCTTGTCTCCAAAAGGCGAGATAAGGTTCAGGTCATGGTCGCTCACGGCTACTTCGTAGTTGATAGCCATGGAATGCAGCTTGTACCGTCCGCCTGCATAAGTTACTGTTTTTCTCTCTGGCATAGGAAGACGTCTAAGGGGCATATAGTCGCCCTGTCCTGGGCCTACCCATCTGTAAACACGGCCATTAACCTGCATACTGGATAGGGTGTAATCACCCTGTCCTGGTCCGATGTAGGTGAAATTAACCTGCCATGTGGCGCGCTGGTCCTGACAGTAACGAAATATTGTGTATCTGTGGCCATCGACCGTAGTATCCAGTCGGCAGTATAGAATTTTCCCTGGACTGTAGCCCACTGAATCGGCAGAGAAGACCATCGCCAGACTGGCCGAGTCTCCAGCATTGTAAAGTACCTGCAATTGCTCATTGCTAAGAGGTTTGACCGGCGCAGCTGCATTATCCTTAACCTGGAAAAATCCAAAATATGTGTGGCCAGATTTACCAGTCCTATCCATCTCTGCCCACAGGCTATAACGCTGGTAATCAAGTGCCCAGTATTCGTATTCTATTGTTATGCGCGAGTCTTTTGTTATCAGGCAATTAGCTGTAAAAGTTATGTCCCCTTTGGTGTAGTCGATTGTGTAATCATTGTTAGCTCCCCGCTTCTTTAATTGACCGTTGATATAGACGTGCTCGCTACCTGTGATAATCATAATCATTTCTTCACCATTCTTACCCGTGAGACGGTAAGGACCCTGGTTCCCTTCCTGTCCTTGAATTTTTATCCGGTTAAAGATTCCTTTCTCTACTCCGGCACCTATTTGCCACTGAGTGCTGTCTCGTTGTGAGAGAAAGTTACCTCCACGTATAGAACGGTCGAAGTTGACAAAATAACCTGTAAGGTTGCGGCCGCGAATATCTCCCAACGAGAGCCTGGCATACAGAAATTTAACGCTTATCACTGCACGGTCAAAGTCCTGGAAATTGTATGTACCAGATATTCCGTTGCTATTGAAAAGGTTGTCGCTGATAGCAGCCTCAATCTCAGTATTTTCATCCAGCTGACCAGACAGTGTTAGATTAAAGTCAGACGAGAGGCTCGGCTGCTGGCCCGAACCAAAGAAGATACCACGGCTGAAATGGCCCTGTGTCTCCAGTCCAGTATTTTTTCGAGTTATGTCTATTGATGTTATTGGCTCTATTTCGTAGTAATGAGGGATAATTATTGGGCGAGGTACTGTGGTATCAGTTTGTAGAGAGAAAGGGAAGACTCGATAAGTTATTAGCACGCTGTCTTTGGGGTTTTCGAGGATAAGTTTCGATTCTTGCCATAGGAGTTTAAAATTATGAATAGCCTGCCCATGACTCATGATAGTAAAGCTCGAAGGAATAATGGGCAGGCTATCCAGCAGGAGTGTGTCCTCAATGTGGTAGAAAAATTTTTTTCGCAGATTTTTTGTCTGGCCAAAAACCAGTGAATTAAGCGAAACTATCAGGATAATTATTGCCAGTCGCTTCATTCATAAATACTTGCCACTTATTTGTTGATCATTATTCTGAAACGACCACAACTGGCACGTCCCATGTATGCAAACACATAAGTAAAGTCAACCATTGGCACAAACATGATGGAAGTAATGCTTGTATTAGTATAATTATTATAATTGGGCGACGAGGAATAAATACTAAAGGATTCGACTGCATTAATATTTCCCAGGGAGATGATACTGCGCAGTCCCAGGCTTAGTTCCACACGGTCACCGAAAATAGGCATGAACCCCAGTCCAATAACACCACTTGGGAATTGGTCAATGGAATAAGTACGGATGCTTGTGCCATCAAATTGTGCTGATTTAACCAGATTATATTGTGGTCCTAGCTCAAAATAAAAGCCACTCAAGGAAGCAACTTTAAAAATAAGACCAAAGCCTGTTGATTTGTAACTGGCTGAATGATTTATTATGTCAGTACCATTATCCACAGAAAAATTCTGGCCCCATGCTGCATTGTTGTATTCAAGCTGCAAGCCAAATACTCCTTCATTAAACGAGAAAGCCAGTTTTGCCCCATACATATATGAGGGTGTAAAGAGATTGTATTTTACAGCAGGATCCTGCAGACTAGAGGAATTGAAAAGGTAGCTAGTGCCATATCCTCCTTTTACCCCTAGTGATACCCATGTTATGCCTTTCTGTGCAAAGCCTGCGATGCTGATTAATAAAGCGGATAAAACGATTATAAAAGACTTTTTCATATCTCGGGGATTTTACGTTTTTTTAATGAACAAAAATTAAATATTTAGCAATTTCAAAATATAAATTTATCTTTGCAAATTCAAACAAAAGTAAACAAAAAACCTTTAATTTATGCCATATTTCTTCACATCAGAATCAGTATCTGAAGGCCATCCTGATAAAGTGGCTGATCAAATTTCTGATGCTCTACTTGATGAATTTCTGCGTCAGGATAGAGACTCTAAGGTAGCAATTGAGACACTTGTAACGACCGGACTTGTGGTTTTGGCTGGAGAGGTTTCAACCAGGGCCTGGGTTGATGTACAGAAAATAGCCCGCAATGTGATACGAGGTATTGGTTATACAAAGCCCCATTACCGTTTTGATAGTGAGTCTTGTGGAATAATTTCTACCATACACGAGCAATCACCGGATATACGACGGGGTGTAGTTCGTGGGGATCTTCTGAGCCAAGGTGCTGGGGATCAGGGTATGATGTTTGGATATGCAGTGCGCGAAGCCGGAAATTTGATGCCTTACTCCATAGAGCTAGCACATTTTCTCCTTCAGGAGCTGGCAGAGATACGTCATGAAGGCAAGCAAATGCCATATCTTGCTCCTGATTCCAAGTCACAGGTGACAATAAAATACGATCGCCAGGGAAATCCTGTGAAAGTTCACACAATAGTTATCTCCACACAACACGACGATTTCATAAAACCAAAGGACAATTCTCCTGAGGCTAGAGCGCAGGCAGAGAAAGACATGCTTGAGCGTATACGGTCCGATATAGCGAATATTCTAATACCTCGCGTCAAGGCCAAGCTGGACCCAGATCTAAAGCGCTTTTTTAATGGTGATTTCCGCCTGCTGGTCAACCCTACGGGTAAATTCGTGATTGGAGGTCCACATGGAGACACGGG
>JALVRO010000202.1 GCA_027031265.1 Bacteroidales bacterium
GTGATAATTTACTTGTTTACAGATGGTTTTGTAGATCAATTAGGAGGAGAAAAATTGGGTAAATACCACCAACCTTTCATCCTTAGCATGAGCGCATATCCAATGCAGGAACAAAAGGAAAAATTATTAAAGGAGCTCTTATCCTGGCGCGGGGACTATCCCCAGGTTGATGATATACTCGTCGTTGGTCTTAAAGTCTAGTATCCCTCACAGTCAACCCTATACTTCTTCAACTTATCAAATAAACCATTGCTAATGAGTTGGTAAATATCAGTAGTATCACCAATCTTTGCAACCTCGCGGAACTCCATTTTGCCAAAATCAAACTTATAAACAGTAAAGTAGCTATTCTTGCCACATAGAGTGTCTCTGGTTGAGCCAGAATATAACGAGAATTCGCTGTTAAACTTAGCTTTAAGAAACAGTTCCCTGTCTTTCTTAAACAGACTAATCGTGTCAACATAAAATTGAAAATAAATACTGTCATCTTGCACATGCTTACTAACGAAAAAATTTGAAGCAAATCCCAGAACCTTTTGCATCCACGGCGTGTAAAAATCATAAAAGTACATAGTATCTCCTCCTCTGCAGGAGACCCTGTTGACCTCCAGAAGAAAATAATTGTCCGTATTATAGATCCTGTTAAATAAATTATTACTGTGGCTATCACTGACACCAAAATACAGATCAGACAAAAAATAATCACTTCCTAACTGCCTGTAGATAAAGATAAAGCTCCACACCGGCTCATCCTCGCCATGAACATCTAACAGAAAACTGCGAACATAATAATTCGTATCCACCCAACTACCATAAAATTCATGCTGCTGGGTCCAAACTATAGTCGCAGGAAAAGTCATTATATCATCAGAGACTTTGAAAAATTGCTCAGGCTGGAAATCATCTTTTGAACCCGGTATTACACTGAAATCCGTGATTTTATATCGCCTCTTTTTCTTCTCTACCTTGAGAAGCACGTTGATATTTTCCTGCCTGCCGCTAATATCCAACTGTAAAAGCTGTACGAAATAAAGAAACAGTGTATCTGGCATTAGATAAACACTAAAGCGCTTTAACCTTTTGACTAATACATGATTGACTTTACCAAAACCTTTGTCTGATGAAAAATCGTTTAGATTCCCAAAAGCTTTGGAATCAACAAACTTATATGCCAACCTAAAATTCCGCTGGTCTAAGTATTCATAAAACAGACAGACCAGAGAGTCTGGATCATCAGGATACGGACGATAACTAGGTGCAAGGCTAATTTCTGGTTCCAATGATATGGCTTTTTCAATATTATTGGCATGGGCCACAGAAGGTAGTGTAAAAACTAACAAACTCAAATACAATAAAATATGTGCTTTCATAACATAAAGAGTAAGAAATTTTTTCAAAAACAGTATCAAAAAAAGTACAAAAATATTTTGCAAAAAAAAAAACAGTGTTTTATATTTGCACACGCAAAAAGGCACTGCCCGATTTTGGGCCCATAGCTCAGATGGCTAGAGCGCGGGCTTTGCAAGCCCGAGGTCGTGGGTTCGATTCCCACTGGGTCCACAGAGCCGAGTTGAAAAAACTCGGCTTTTTTTATGCAAAACTGCCAGTATTCACTATTTCCACCCGCCTTAACCTGCCTGCCGAAACAGAAAAGTCGCACTTTTCTGACCAAAAATCCGACTTTTTGTGATACCCTGGTGATACCCGCCCAGATACCCATTTTTTACTCTCAAACACTAAAACAGGTAGAGCTATGAGAAACATTGAATTTCGTTTTAAGAAGAGTTATTAAATCCTAAAAAAGTCGCTGCTATTTCAGCGTATAGTAGCAAAAAGGTAGGACCAATTTTGAATTATGTTCCAAAAACTTGGTTAATATTTTCCAGGCCTATCCTTTTGTAAGAATTCCTTTTATAATTTATTTTGCACAGAAAAGAAACTAATAAAGTCTCCATGAACGAGAAAGAAATTATCAATACATTTTTGCATTATGGCGTAAGCAGGACGATTATCCAAAGAGGCGAGAAGCTATACAGAGAAGGAGCAGTAAGGTTTGAACGCTACGATGAAGAAACAGATACTTACTTCTTCAAAGTAAAAGGGACGCAGCTATATGATGTCAAGATTTATAATCTGCATTCAGGTGAAATAGATACTTCTTGCACTTGTCCGTATGACTGGGGTCCTGTGTGCAAACATACAGTGGCTGCTCTCGTTTATATGAAAAAGGTACTTGTATCCCAGTTGGACGATGTGTCAGATAATACTCCAGCGTATAGAAAGAAGAATGATCCTGTGCTCATACAAAATTTCAGGAACTTAAATTTTAGTGATTTGAAGGATTATTTTCCGCATAAAAAAGCTAGTGAGAATCAGTTAACTTTTGACAGTGATTACGTTATTATTGACCATACTGTACTCCAGGATAGAGTAATTTTTATGGTAAGAAATTATAAAGGACCTAAATATACTATAACATGCCAGATTGATGGTAATGATCTGATTATAAATACAGATTACCAGGGGCGTGTGCGTCTGAATAAATTAAAAGAAACAGAAATTTTTATACTCTCTATAATCTATAAGTATTTTGATGACTTTTTAGCCTTATTAGATCCTGAAAAACTTGAATATAAGAAGAAAGAAATTTGTGATAAATATGGACTCGATTTACATGACTTTGACAAGTTTTTTGAATTAAAGTTTGATTACACTGGATTGAAATTAGTTAAACGACCTGAGGCAGAAGGACTATTGTCTTTGACAGAAAAAAATGAATTGGAAGAAATTGTGAATAAATTATCTTCTTCGTCAAACGGTGTAGAAAATCTCGTCCCCCCGAAAAGACAAAATGAGCTATACGTCGGGTTTGCCCTGTATCCAAATATAAACGAGCTAAGATATACTCCAATCTTTGGCAAAGTCAACAAAGCAAAGACTAAATTTGTATTATCTATAGAACAGGTAAAACAAACAACTAACCTACTGAAACTTAATATATCAAACAAACAAAGGGACATCATTGACCTGGTAAATTTATACTATGAAAATTTTGAAAGTTTAGCTCCTTTTGAACACCTTTTCTCCATCTCTACATCTATTTTCAAAGAATTGACCAAGCAGCCTCTTGTCTATTTTTATGAAGGGAATGTACGCTATAGCTCTAAGCTAACCAAAAGCAAGCTTTATCCTGCAAAGCTATCACAGACGCCTGCCAGTGCACTGTTGAAAGTAGAGCAAGATAACAAGTTCGTTTATCTTAAAGTCTATTTTAGAATAGAAGACAAGCTCGTACCCATTGATGAAATTGACATGGAAAGGTCTGGTAAGAATATAATTTTTTATAACAATGTATTTTATCATCTCTCAAGCCCTAGAGACGCATATTTAGTAGGAAATATGAGGACCAGCTACAAAGTAGCCAGGGAATACAAGCATGTTCTTTACGAAAAAGCATTGCAGCATCTGGCACGTGATTATGAAATAATTATTGATGACAGCGTTTTCCAGGTTGAAACTGTTAATATGGATTATAAGAAAAAGCAAATTTTCCTTAGCGAAAGAGATGAATATATCATTTTTAAACTACAGGTTGCCTATGATAATGATATTGAGATGCCTCTGCTAACCACTGGTGATTATCTGGTTTATGATTCTCAGAAGGATATTATCACAAGATTTGTAAGAAATAAAGACCTTGAAAATGACTTTCTTGACGAGATTAGTAACCTCCATCCTGAATTTGAGGAACAAAAGCCTCAAAAATTTTTCTACCTTCATTATCAAGATTTTATTAAAGACTTATGGTTTTACAAATTTTTTGAATATACCAGAAACCATCAGATAGAATTGTATGGTACAAAGGACCTTAAAAAGTTCAATTACTCTCCACATCAAGCCCGGATAATCACATCAATAAAGTCAGATATTGACTGGTTTGATTTAGAAGTTAACATTAGCTTTGGTGAAAATATCGTCAGCCTAAAAGACATTCGTAATGCAATAATTAACAAAAACCGTTATATTCAACTGGATGATGGATCTGTCGGAATTTTGCCTGAACAGTGGCTACACAAACTGGAAAAATATTTTCGTAATGCCACAAAGGTTGAAGATAACGAATTAAAAATCTCTAAACTGCGGTTCACTATAATAGATGAATTGTTTGAACAAGTAGACCAGACTGAAATTTTTAAAGAAATTCAAGAGAAAAAGAAACGCCTCAAGGAACTCACACAAATTGAAAACATTGAACTACCCCAGGGTATAAAAGCAAAACTACGTGATTATCAAAAAGCCGGATACAACTGGCTTTATTTCCTGCACAAAATGGGCTGGGGCGGCATCCTGGCTGACGATATGGGACTTGGTAAAACTCTCCAAATACTCACATTCCTGAAAAAAGTCATAGAAAAAGACAAAACCCCTAATCTTATAATCGTTCCTACTACTTTGTTGTTTAACTGGCAGAATGAAATAGAAAAATTCGTTCCATCCCTGAAAGCATTTTATCTATATGGTAAAGAGCGTCAACGTTGCTTTGAAGAATTTGATAAATACAACATAATATTCACCACTTATGGGACATTGCTTCGGGATATCCAGTGGCTCAAGGATTATCAATTTAACTACGTCATTCTCGATGAGTCTCAGGCTATTAAAAATCCTGCGTCCAGACGTTTTAAGGCAGTTAGCTTGCTAAAGGCAAAAAACCGTATTGCACTGACAGGCACACCAATAGAAAATAGCACTTTTGATCTTTATGCACAAATGAGCTTTGTCAATCCCGGCTTTTTCGGAAGCATAGATCACTTCCGTCAAAATTACGCAAATCCTATTGATAGGGATGGTAACGAGGTCATAGCCAAAGAATTACAAAAAATCATTAATCCATTTATTTTACGCCGTACAAAAGAGCAAGTCGCCCCTGAGCTACCACCGAAAACAGAAGAAGTTATTTATTGCGAGATGCCTCCGGCTCAAAGAAAAGTTTACGACGCATACAAAAATCATTATCGCGAAACACTCCTGGATAAAATAGAACAGGAAGGATTGAACAAAACCCGCTTTATGGTGCTCGAAGCTCTCACACGACTGCGACAAATTTGCGACTCTCCCCTTCTACTCAACGACGAAAATATTAATGTTAAAGATTCTGCAAAAATTGATGAAATCCTGACACATATCACAGAAAAAACTGCAAACCACAAATTATTAATTTTCTCACAGTTTACTAGCATGCTAGCTCTGCTTCGCCAGGAGCTCGACCGTTTAAATATTCCTTATGAATACTTAGACGGGAAAAGTAGCACTACACAACGGGAATTTTCTGTTAAACGCTTTCAGAACGATCCTGATCTGCGCGTCTTTCTCATTAGTCTCAAAGCAGGAGGGACAGGACTGAACCTGACAGCAGCAGACTATGTATATATTCTTGACCCCTGGTGGAATCCCGCTGTCGAAAACCAGGCAATAGACCGTATTTACCGAATCGGACAGGATAAGAAAGTCTTTGCCTATCGAATGGTTTGCAAAAATACTGTTGAAGAAAAAATACTGGACCTTCAGGCCAAGAAGAAAAAAATCGCATCAGACATCATCCAGACTGACGAAAATCTTATAAAGAAGCTTGATATAGAAGATATTAAAAACTTATTAGACTAAACAAATACCACTGGCATCTTAGCAATCATATTTCTAAAAATTATTACATAATGAAAATCAACATTTTTTTGCATATCACATTAACTTATTATCTAAATTTGAAAACCCAAGGTTTAATTTATTTTCCACTAATCTTCAAAACAATAGAATTTCTCGGTAGAATGAATGAAAAGTCTTACCTTTCAGATCGTCCCGATTATTTCTCTGAACATTAATGCATTGCGATACATATCTGTATTATTAAAATTTATCCATGCCTCACGGGCATCTGCAGCATAGCTCTTCACCTTCTCTGCCATTATTTCCAGCTCATCAGGCATATAACTATAATGTGCGAATATTCGGCCCCGCTCGTCATAGCGTCCATGAAAGCGTATATACAGAACCCCATCATTGCCCAGCCACACAGGAACTCGCTGGTTCAGGTCAACTACGTCTATCAAATCAAAATCCTGGCAAAGCCGCTCAATCCATTGCTCACTCCAGCCTCTTAGCTCTATCGCTATTCGCAGGTCTCCGCGGTCTGCTCTCTCAAAAAAATTGTAAATATTCCTCAGGTTTTCCTCTGTTTGACGGAAACTGCGCGCCAGTTGTATCAGAATGAACTTGCTTCCTAGTATCCGGGCCTCCCTCAATGTCTGCTCCCATGACCACCACACGTCCTCACTGTCCTTAAAATACCCAAATTCACCCTCACGAGGTATGTTTGCCCGCCGCCATGTGTTCATAAATGTAGGATGTGTGATACCCTGGAAGGCTTTTATGTTAAACACAAAGTCTTCCGGAGCTTCTTCTCTCCACCTTTTCAGCCGCTCATCTGTGAGAATCTGGTAAAAAGTTATCTGCACCTCTACATGGCCGAATTCCTTATAGTATTTCTTACGTCCCACAGGGAAGCCGCTACAGCCTATATGAATATCCATGTCTTACTAATTTTTAGGTTCAAAATTAATGAAATTTTCACTGCAAAAGTGTGCTAAAAGAAAAACGGCACCTACAGGTGTCGGTATAATCGGATTAGCTACCGATATTATGCATTCTACTGACAATGTCTGCAATAATTTCTCTAATCTGGGGCAATCGCCCGGACTCGAACTCTGGATGTGCTGTCAGCCAGCGCCAGTTAGTAGGCGAAGGATGCGGCAAGACAATAGCAGGTTTATCGCGTAGCATAAGGCCCTGGGCAAAAACTAATTCTGTAAAGTCTGACTGCGGAAAAAAGTACCTGGCAGCAACTGAGCCAATGATTATAAAGATCTCATTCTGTACTATTTCCATCTCTTTCTCGAGCCATAGCCTGGCACAACCAAGAGGTGGGCGGCGGTCTGCCCCTTTTCCGGTTTTTCCCGGATAGCAATGCGCTATTGATGTGATATAAAACACTCTTTTGTCATAAAACATCCCTGTGTCCACTCCATACCACTGGCGCAACCGCTGGCCTGACTGGTCGGCAAATGGTTTGCCTGTCTCGTGCACTCTCAGTGAGGGTGCTTGACTAATCTGCATTATTCTTGCATCTGCCCAGCCCCATACAAACGGACGTGGTGCGAAACCAAATTTGTCTCTGCACAACTGGCAAGCGAGTATCTGGCTGTGCAATCGCCCAAGGGCCCTGTGTCTGTGCTGATAATCTTTAGCCACGGAAAAATTTTTTCAGTTAACTCCAGACTGAACGTAAATATACCAAATTCTACTTTTATACCAGTAAGATGTAGGTACATATCTGTCAGAATGTTTTTGAAAAAACAATATTTATAACCGTTCGCGCACATCCTTTGCAGGCGTGCGAATGCACCCCGCAAGGTTGAATGCAGATGTTTAACCATTGTGTGTAAGCGTAAGGGCGGAGGCGGATATGAGACGCAGGCTATGGCTAATACCAAGACGCTAAACAATAAAGTAAGACAATTCGCAGGCTACGGATTTTGGAACAGCTAGAAGGTTGACAAATAGCATTAATATGCTCGAAGCGGATTGGTTTAAGTGGGACGGCTGCGAGGAGGCGAACAGCGGAAGCCACCGCAGCAGCCTGCTAGAACCACGAGGCATAGCCAAGCCGAATAGAAGCCGTAGACCGACCCGAAGCCGCTATCCCCGTTTCTGTCGCAAGCGAACATAAAATGTACCTTACGATGGTATAATAAATCGTCGCAAGGTGCCTCACTCCTAGTATGAGACAGAAAGAGGCTTGCCGCAGGGTGACTTGTGTTATACCTGTACTCATGTAGCAAAGAATGAAGCAAGGCTCCTCATGGTATACTTGCGGAGGAAACAAAAATGGGATGCAAGGTCTCCATAGCATGCCTGGACGGAAAAAGGCTTGCCGCAGGGAGCCCTGTCCTGCTCCTGGAGCGCACAATCCTGGTACACGGCACAAGCTGTGCTTACATACCTTGCGATGGTATAAAAAATCGTTGCATGGTGTCTGACGGTACGCATGCAACATAAGGCAGATTGTCGCAAGGTGCATTCCGCACACTTGAGACGGAGGAAAATAATATTAGCGGCGAGGGATACGCCCAAAAGATTCTAAATACTTACTACTTTAAGCCTCTCCTTTTTCATTGACCAGAGCATCACACCTATTGCCATTATTAGAAAAGCAATCCCAAGCAAAAACACGCCTGTATAACCTATTACACGGTATAGCGCTATACCCATCAGAGGCGCAAAAGAGCCTCTCAGACCTGTAAAAGACACATGAATGGACTGATAATCAGAAGCCTGCTCTGGCGCAGCAAAATATGCAGAGCCAATATACCACAACAGACCCATCAAAGCCGCAAAAAGACCATAGAAAACATAAGCCAGGACCAGAGTGTAATAGAACTTAATATTCCACACCTCCACATACGACTTGATATAGTACGAGACAAACAGGAAAAACAAAAACATGGCCATTGCCGAATAAGTAAAAATACCAAATTTGCGTGGATCTGTCCTGCCTATAAAATGGCCAAACACAGGCAAAAGCAATATATTCAGCAGATTATAAAAGTTCTTGTAAAAAGCCAGGGAAGTATAATTCAAATGCAAGATATTGTTCAAAAGGAGTGAAATTACCCCGGATGTAGACAGGAAGGCCATGCCATAAAGGAAAAAAGCTATCTCAAAATGCAGAAAAGGCTTATTCTCCCGCAAAATTGTAATCATTCTCCTGATCGAAGCACCAACTGCCTTGAATAGCGGCAACTTAACATCCACATTATTACCCTGATAATCTATCTCTGTGAGAATATATACTGCCACAATGCCAGCTATTCCCATTGTCAGGTATATGTAACGAAAGGAATAATAATCCCAGTCCAGCAGCCATCCCACGACAAACGTCGAAACAAGGGCAAAAATCTTGCTCACACTGGTTGCATAGCTATATAGACGGCCAAAATTCTCATGTGTATAAGAATTCTTCAAAAGCATGTTTATGGTGGGAAACAACAATGGAGTAGACAGGTAATAAATAGCCAGAATCACCAGGAAAAGATATTGATGCAGTGGTGTTATCTGGTCAGCTGATGCAGGGAAGAACATCACAAAGGTCAGAGGCAAGCGCGTGAGTATTGCAGTAAGGCGAATAAAACGCTTTTTATTCCTGGAGCGCCGTATCAGCTCATTAAAAATAACACCAAAAAGCAGGACCACGGCTGGAATCTGGAACAACACCCCAACCTGGTAATCAGTACCCTTGAGGCTCTTTAGCAGAATAAACTCATTCAATGCCAGGGCACCATAGAGTATGCCATCTATCACAGAATATATCAGATGACAGCAGAATGTTCGCTTTTCCTGTGGGCTGAGGTTACTAAGCTTTACCATACCTGTGTTTTTGACCGTTCAAAGATAAATTAGCCAGGGAAAACATCTTTTAGAAAAAATCATAATAAAACAAAAATCATAATGTAACTCTTGCACGTTTAGTTATCTTTGTATGTATTAAACAATCAAATTTATCTAACAATGAAAATCGAAAAATTTAAAGTCGTTTCTGTCACCTATGACCTTCGCACAGATGGTTTTGAAGGCGAGATCGTAGAAAGCGCTACAGAAGAAAATCCTTTGAAATTTATATTCGGTATTGGAATGATGTTGCCAGCATTTGAAGCTCAGCTTGAGGGACTTAGCCAGGGTGACACTTTCCAGTTCAAGCTTTCTGCAGATGATGCTTATGGCCAGCCAAACCAAGAGAATATTCTCGATATTCCTATCCAGGCATTTGAGGTCGATGGCAAGCGTCAGGATGATTTGCTCCAGGTCGGTAATGTTATTCCTATGCAGGATAATGAAGGCAACCAGTTCTACGGTGAGATAAAAGAAATCGGAGAAGACACAGTCAAGATGGACTTCAACCACCCAATGGCAGGCAAAGACCTGTATTTTGTTGGTAAAGTTATTGAAGTTCGTGACGCTACTCCAGAGGAATTAGACCACGGTCATGTGCACTAAGTCATAAAAGACACCCAATTTTTCTATATAAGGAGGCAGGGCCTCCTTTTTTTGTGCATAACAACTTGATATCAAATGGCCACTGGAGCTAGGTCTTTTCAGAAACGCAACGGTCTCAAAGGATTTCCACACAGCCCACAAAGGGGCTTCACAAAGCCCGCAAAATTTTTAAAACACAGATTGGCACTGATTAACACAGATGAAAACACAGAGACTTTGTGCGCCTGCATGGCCGTGGTGGTTAAATAAACAAAAACTCTGTGAACCTCAGTGTCCTCTGTGGTGAAAATAAAAACTTTGTGAATTAACTTGGAGAGATCTGGTGATATTCAAAAAATTACACAGACCTTTATTTTTACATTAATTTTATGTGGATCCGATAAAAATTTCTTAACTTCTATGTTTGAAAATCTAAAGCTATTTTAATGAAATCGACTGATATTAAGCAAGTTCTCTATCAAATCACATTTACATCAGAGTCTGCATTGGACCTGGTAAAATCATTCGAAGAATACACAGACAGGCCAAAAGCTGACCCACAGATACTAAAAGACTTCCTCAATATTACCCGCAAAACACATTTTCTCAAAGCTTTGGAAACAGACGAAAACCGCCGCCGCTGGGCTGATCTTACATTCAAAATAATTCGAAAGGCACAGTTTAACTTACACGACCTGTTCCAGCAAAGGCTAGTTGAGCATCCACAAAAACCTTTGTTCCTGGAAAAAACTAGCAAACGTTACCGTCGCTGGTCTTATGAGCAGGTATACAACCGTGCCCGTGAGATTGCTGCTTTTTTCTATAAACACAACCCCCAGAATCCTCGAGTGCTAATATTCTCTGAAAATAGTATAGACATAGCAATTATTGACCTTTCGTGCTTGATGTTCGGTATCTTTGACACACCTCTGAATATTTATTTTAATGCAGATAACCTGGCTTATGTTCTGGGCCTGATTGATTTTGATTACATCATAGTTGACGATCCCAGACGCCTGTCTATTGCCAGACGTGCAATTGATAAGATTGATAAAAAAGTTTTTATAGTCACAACCAATGAGCAATTATGGCACAAGGAGCATGTTGACTTTTTCCTCCATCACGAAAGCAAGAAGCTGACCAGATCAGAGATAGATGATATTTTAAACAATCTTCAACCCCGCCCTGTAGAGCAGGTAGCGACCACCATGTTCACCTCTGGCAGCACAGGCATGCCCAAAGGGGTAAGCTTCTCTATGTACAATATTATCAGCAAACGTTTTGCACGTGCCGCTGCCCTGCCTGATGTGGGAGACAATGAAGTTTTTGTCTGCTATTTACCTCTTTATCATACATTTGGCAGGTATCTGGAATTAATGGGCTCAATATTCTGGAGCGGCACTTATGTTATGGCTTCTAATCCCTCTTTTGACACGCTGGCCAGGATGTTTTCAGAGGTCAACCCCACAGGTTTCATTAGTGTACCTATTCGCTGGCAACAATTTTATGATAGGATAAACGAAGGCCTAAAAGGTCACGAATCGCCTTCCATTGTCCAGAAAAGAATTCGAAAAATTGTGGGGACACGCCTGGGCTGGGGCCTGTCAGCAGCTGGTTATCTGGATCCCAGGGTGTTTAAATTTTTCCAGGCTTATGGAATATCGCTTAACAGCGGCTTTGGTATGACCGAAGCAACAGGTGGCATTACCATGACTCCTCCTTTCCAGTATAAGGAAAACTCAGTCGGTCTGCCTTTGCCTGGTATGCAAACAAGGCTCAATGATCTGGGTGAGTTGGAGATCAAAAGCCACTACCTGGCCCGTTATCTGGAGGATAAAGGACCTGATGATATTATTCCTTATCCCCAGGAAGATGATTATTGGTTAAAGACTGGTGATATCTTCCGTATTGACCAGGATGGACACCATTATATTGTGGATCGTGTTAAAGATATTTACAAAAACAACAAAGGCCAGACCATAGCACCTCGTCTGATAGAATCTAAATTTGACGGTGTGCCAGGCGTTAAACGTGTGTTTCTCGTTGGCGACGGCCGGCCATATAACGTTCTGCTGATTGTGCCTAATAAAGAAGACCCTATCTGGGCTTCACTCAAAGACGAGCAAAACCGTTATGAATATTTCCGCCAGATTGTGCTCAAGGCCAACTCAGACCTGGCACCTTATGAACGTGTGGTCAATTTTGCTATTCTCGATAGAGACTTCAGCTTAGACTTTGACGAACTCACACCCAAGGGCTCCTATAAAAGAAAAAACATAGAACGAAACTTCAAGAACCTGATTGACCAGCTTTACCAGGCTAATTATATCAGCTTCACATACAAAAGTTACCAAATCATAATACCTCGCTGGCTTATACGCGACCTTGGGGTACTGGAATCTGATTTTGAAATAAAGAATGG
>JALVRO010000203.1 GCA_027031265.1 Bacteroidales bacterium
TGTCAGTACTCCATGGTCACGAGCAAAAGACGTTAATTTCTTAACAGGGAAAATAACTCCTGTGGGTGAAAAAATGTGACTGATGAAAATCACCTTAGTCTGCCGGGAAATAGCCTCAAATATAGGTTCTCAAAAGCCTGGGGCATCTGCACAGTATGGATATGATAGCCTTTCTGCCCTGAATAATATTGCCACACTTTGACACAAGCCCCATACTCCCAATCTGTTATAATAACCTGGTCACCTTTTCCCAGTGGTAGGGAGTGTGCTACCGTGTTAGCACCAAAGGTGCTATTCTCTATGAATGCCAGATTATTAGGATCTGTACCGACAAAAGAGGCAAGCCTGTCTCTCACCTTTCCCAATTCTTCTACCCAACGCCAGATGTTAAACACAACAGGGTCTTTCTCAACTTCCTGTTGCCAGTGCTGAAGAGCTTTCATTACAGGTCTGGGCACAGCGCCAAAAGAGCCATGATTCAAAAACACTATCTCGTCTGCTAACAAGAATTCATCTTTAATCATAATAACAATTTTTTAGAATTCAAGACATCAAGTTACTACTATTGTGATAAATGTTAAAATTATTGATTTATTTTAGATTTTTATTTAATTTTTAAAAACAAAAACTTATTGTGCTATGAAAAAGAATGTTGGAACACTTGATCGTATAATCCGTGTAATTATAGCTATTGTGTTTGGTTATTTATATTTTGCCAAAATCATTACAGGTGCCTGGGGCATTGTTTTGCTTATGCTGGGATTGATTTTTCTCTTTACAGCTATTGTAGGACACTGTGCCTTGTATGTACCCTTTGGCATTAGTACCTGCACGAAAAAAGACCGAGACAAAAAAGAATAAATGATTTTCCTCTACATGTATAGCTCGCCAGACTTTGGGCGGGCTATTTTTTTATCTTTAAAACTGCACTGCACCTTACCAAAAAATAATATAGTAGAAAATCATCCCTTAAATTGAATAGTTCATCAAAAGCATTTAATAATTAGTCGATTATTAACATAAAAAAGGATAAATTATAACAATTCATTAAAATTTCGTTATGATGAAAGCAATTAGACCTTTTGTGGCGCTTCTTATTCTACTACCACTATTCGCCTACGGCCAGCAGGTTTATAATCCTGATTTTATTGCTAATGAAGGGACTGTACCAGGTGACCATTTTGGGCAAAGTGTAGCAGTCTATGGAGACTATGCAGTCATTGGTATGCCTGACTACGATAATGGTAAAGGTAGGGCTTTTGTATACAAATTTGAAAATGGTAACTGGGACAGGGTAGCGATATTACAACCAAGCGTAGAACAAATAAATTCTAAATTCGGATTTTCTGTGTCAATCAGTCAGAATTATATAGCAGTAGGTGCGCCTTATTACAATAATGGCTCAAATGCAAAAGTAGGAGCCGTCTTTGTTTATTACTCTTCCGATGGCAACTGGTCTGGCATGCTTACGGCTTCAGCTCTTTATCCTTATTTTCAAGAAGATAGAGAATATTTCGGCTACAGTCTTTCTATTACTACAATTCTTGTCATAGGCGCTCCGGGTAAAGAAAATGGCAAAGGTGCTGTTTATATTTACAATCCTATTAGTGGCAACAATTGGGATTTCTTAGCACTTCTCACGAATGATACAGGGCAACAAGGTGATAGCCTCGGTACTAGTGTTGATGTGTGGCTAGCAAATACAATCATCACTGGTGCTCCCGGCGTAAACTCTGGTACTGGAGCAGCATATATTTATCAAATCTCAGGATCGTGGACATCAACAGGAACTCCAAGTGCACAGCTAGTCCCGGGGAAAATAAATACCGGGGACCACTTCGGAGTGTCTGTCGCCATTGATAGCTTTGCTGTGGTTGGGGCAGATAAAGGTGATGCCTCGGGAGAAAACGAGGGAATGGCCTATGTTTTCGAAAGACCTGAAACGGGTTGGCTGGGTCAGATCAATGAAAGCTTCGTGCTATATGCTAATAACTATTCCGGCACAAATCAAAGTTTAGCTTTCGGTCGTAGTGTGGATATCTATGAGGCTAAAATTATTGCCGGTGCACCGGGCGAGAATAATGGTACAGGTGCTGTTTATCTCTTTACGCCTCCATATAATAATATCACAATTTCCGAAAAAGCTATTTTCAAAAACAATGAAAATAATGGTCATTTTGGTCAAAGCGTGGCTTTTGGACAAAAACAAATTATTGTTGGCGCACCAATTACTAACAATATTGGTCTAGCTTATCTCTTCATTGGTCCATACAAAATATTTGACCCCTCTAGCCTGTCAGACCTGTGTGGTAATGATACAATATCAATGAATGCTTATGGCGTGCTTGTCAGCCAGTATCAATGGTTTTACAAAAAACAATCTGAAACCGACTTTACACAAACTACCGATAATTCCAATTTCTCCGGCTCTGGCACACAGAGGCTTACCATTGCCCTGGACCACACATTCCAGAATTGTAATATTTTCTGTCATTTGATTAATTACTATAGCGGAACAAACACCGGAGTCAACACAGATACAGCTGTCATTGGACTGGAAACTACGCCACCTACAATCACAGTGAACAATACCTATCATCATTATTACCTGAACAATGGAGGTGTCGCAAAACTACACTTTAGTGATTACGCAACTGTCAGTGATAATTGCGATATTGCCGACACAGTGTTTCTCATCGGCTTGAATCCAAGGATAAAAATAGATTATGCAACGTGCGATGACCTGAATAAAATTAAAAAATTCTGGCTATCTGCTACTGATGTATCTGGCAACAGTACACATACAATGGATCAGTATAGCTATGAAGCTCACGACACAATCAGTCCCACCTTTGATGTCTCAGAAGACGAGCTTTACCTAGACAATAATGGACATGCCAGTCTGAATCCAGATGCTATCATACGTAATGTACATGATAATTGTGGAGTTACTGATACTATTTTTAGCCAAAGTGAATTTACCTGTCAAGACATAGGCGATGACACCATAACCGTCACAGTCACAGACCTTGCGGGTAATTATGTGAGTAAAAAAACAATTATTCATGTCAACGACTATGTCTGGCCAACGCTCACACTCAAATCAGGCACAGTGGACGTATATCTTGATTCAAATGGAATAGCAGTTCCATACCCACTCATTGACACAGCTTATGACAATTGCACTATTGTGGACACTTTAGCCGATACCCTGACCTGCATGGCGCTTAACAAAACCGTCACTGTTAACATTACAGTTAAAGATGAATTTGGGCTAGAGACTAAAAAACAAGCAACTGTTCATGTAAAAGATACTATAAAGCCTTATATAAAAACCCGTAGTGTAAATATCTACCTTGATTCCACTGGCGTAGACACACTGCATCCATACATGGTTATCGACTCACTGTGGGATAACTGCACAGTCGTAGACACATTTTTTGGCTCTCATGAACAAATAATAGTGAATTGTGGGACAACTAATGGTACTCATGTTGGAATGCTTAACGCCGTTGATGATGCAGGGAACCAGACTTCTTCCGTATTCTTTTACTTCACGTATGACACACTCAAACCCATCCTGACCTGCCCACAGGATCAAGGAAAGCAAGTAGATGCTTCGGGCTTTTACACTGTAACAGACTCTACACTGGACGCCTCTGCTTATGACAACTGCGGTATAAAACGTCTATTTAACCGCATCAATGACAGCACTACTCTGAAAGATTATGCTTTTGCTCCGGGAGATTATGAAATCGTCTGGATAGCTGAAGACCCAAGTGGCAACAGGGATAGCTGCTCATTTCACCTGATAGTCACAGGTAATTCCACAGGGATTCATTCTGTTGAAAGAGATGTTAAAATTTACCCCAATCCTGCTAAAAATGCATTATTCATTGTATTCAACGAGCCAGCAATGGGACAAATAACTGTTTTCGACGACCTGGGTAGGGAGGTTTATTCAAAGAAATTCAATTCCAGCAAAATACGTCTAAATATTAACGACTATCCACAAGGCCTTTACACACTAAAAATTAAGCTACCAGACAAAACCCTACAACGTAAATTCATCAAGCAATAAACAGTGGACAAAATTCTGATGAAAAAGGAGGCGAAATTCGCCTCCTTTTTCATATCTTTAAAAGAAAAAAATCATGAAGGAAAAAGTCACACATCTGTCCCACGTCCCACAGGAAAAAGTTGAAATGGAAGGCGTCAGAGACGCATACATCCAATGGCTTATTAGCGACAAAGACGGTGCTCCAAACTTTGCAATGCGCCGTTTTATAGTCAAGGCAGGAGGCTACACACCTTTCCACCATCACCCTTATGAGCATGAAGTACTTATCCTATCGGGCAAAGGTCAGGTCATAATTGGCAATAATGCTTATGACGTGCACAGTGGCTCCGTCGTTTTCGTTCCACCGGATGTTATGCACCAGTTCCGCAACAGTGGCAATGGCGACCTGGAGTTTATTTGCGTAATACCTAATCTGCCTAAGAAATAAAGACTGCGGAATTGTCCAAAAACAAAAAAACTTGGTTGCGGGCTTACACAGGAGTTCTTCCAGACTAACAACCTCTGCGCACGTACTTAAAGCACGCACAACATACATCAATAGCAGGCGTATAGAAACTGCCCTGACGAACAACCACTACACGATACCCACAACATACATCAATAGCGGGGTGCTAACGCACACCCGCTATGATTATGCAGTCTCCTGAGCCCGCAATTAGTCAAGAATATTGCAGACAGAACGAGCTATACTCCTGCCTGTCTAAAAAAGTACACTTGTCTTCAAAGTCTTATCTCCATTGAAAGGTCAAATCTTGTCAATGACGAAGATAAACACAACTGGTTTAACAAATTCCCCGTCGACGGACCACCTCCTACCTCAGGCTTTTTCCTTTGTGGCATGCTCTGCCTTGCGCTCTTTGTTCATTATAAGAGTCTGCTGACCAATGGATTCCTGGTGTATTAGTTTAAAAAGCTTTTCCACGAATGAGCTGGAAAAGCCTTTTTCCCCTGCTACCTGTTGTGCCCGCAGAATAATCTGCTGCCAGCGTTTCTCCTGGAATATGGTCATATTGTATCTTTTTTTCAGCTCGCCAATACGTCTAACAACATTCATACGGTCCGAGAGTATCTCCATAAGCAGACTATCAAAAACATCAATCTGTGCCCGCAGCTTTACCAGTTCTTCTTCCAGAAGACGGTCTTGTGCTTGCGCTTTTCTAAGTTGCAGATTTGACAAAAGTTCCATGAGTTGATCTGGGGTTATTTGCTGGTGGGCATCACTCCAGGCCTGCTCTGGTGTGATGTGAGCCTCAATCATTAGTCCATCAAAGCTAAGATCCATTGCCTTTTGCGCAACACTCTGGAGCAGGTCACGGCGTCCTGCAATATGGCTCGGGTCATTAATGAGCATGATGTTAGGCAACTGGGCTTTAAGGTCCAATGCAATTTGCCAGTTTGGTTCATTACGATATATTGATTGACCATAAGTAGAAAAACCACGGTGTATAGCGGCTATGCGTCTTATTCCTGCATTATAGATACGCTCTATTGCGCCTATCCACAGGTCTAAGTCTGGGTTTATAGGATTTTTTATCATAACAGGTAAATCCACACCTTGTAGTGCGTCGGCTATTTCCTGCATAAGAAAAGGATTGGCTGTCGTACGCGCACCTATCCACAATATGTCAATGCCATATTTCAGTGCTTCATACACATGGCGGGCCGAGGCCACTTCTGTTGTAGTCATCATACCTGTCTCTTGCTTGACACGTCTGAGCCATGGCAAACCCCTCTCGCCAACACCGCTAAAGGTATTAGGCCGTGTGCGTGGCTTCCATATACCAGCACGAAAGATTTTTATACCCCGGCCAGAGAGAAGATGCGCAGTAGAGAGGACCTGCTCCTCTGTCTCAGCGCTACACGGACCGGCTATTATGATTGGCCGCTCTCCCAGATCCATGTCCCACTGCTTCATTGGGAGGATATCCAGATTATTATTCTTTCCATTCATGGCTCAATGTTTTTGTTGTTAAAATGTTTGGTTGTGTGATGTTTAATATTTCGTAAATCATGTTTGCCCTGTGAATGAGAATGTTAAGGTCTTTTTTATTACCGCTGGCTATTGCCTGACGAAAAGCCAGCATGTTGTCGATATAAGCATCCAGCACATCAAGCATATTATCTCTATTCTGTAAAAAGATTGGTGTCCACATGCTTGCAGCGCTATTGGCAAGTCGGACTGTGGAGCGGAATCCACCGCCTGCCATATCCAGAATATTATTCTCGTCCTGTTCCTTATCCAGTACTGTCAGGGCAAGGACAAATGAACTAATATGCGATATATGTGACACATAGGCAGCATGGAGGTCATGAGAATCGCTGTCAATGTAAGAAATATTCATGCCTATAGCCCTATAAATTTCCTTTACAAAGCTCAGGGCGTCTCTATCAGTGTCCTGTGCATCTACGACCAGAACTTTTTTGCCTGTAAAAAGTCCAATCATTGCAGCCTTTGGTCCTGAGTATTCTGTGCCTGCCATAGGATGTGTGGCCACAAACCTTTTGCGACGGGGATGGTTTTTTATTGCTTTTATCAGAGTCACTTTGGTAGAACCCACATCTATAACAACTTGATTGTCTACCATGTCTAATACTTCTAAAGCCAGCTGTGGCAGGGCATCAACAGGCACAGACAATACAATCAGATCGCTATCCCTGACACCTCTGTCCAGACTCACTGCCTCGTCTACCAGACCTAATTCCAGCGCTTTGCGCAGGTTCTGCGGATCTTTATCAATACCATAAACTTTTTTTATACCGAGCCGGTGCTTAAACTCCAATGCCAGGGAACCGCCAATAAGGCCTACACCCACAATGGCAACAGTTAGATTAGTGTTCATATTGAATTTGTTTTTTATGTTGATGGTTAATTATTCTCTTCAAAGCAGTCAACAGGTTCGTTGTACCTGCAGCCAAAGACAAACGCACATACTTATGTCCATTTTGACCAAAGATTGCACCCGGAGTAATGAATATGTCATACCTGCTTAGCACATAATCAGAAAACTCATAAGAGTCTTTAAATCCCTGTGGAATAAGCGCCCACAGGAACATACCGACCTGTCCTTGTTGTGCACTGCATTGCAGTTTTTCCAGTATCTTTAACCCCACAGAATGACGTTTCTGGTAAATCATGTTTATTCTCTCATACCAGCTATCTCCTACTTGAAGTGCTTTAGCTGCTGCATGCTGTAGAGGCAGAAACATGCCTGAGTCAACATTACTCTTAACCCTGACAATAGCATCTATATATTCCTGGTGCCCCAGTACAACACCTATTCTCCATCCAGCCATATTATGTGACTTACTCAGAGAGTTAAGTTCAAGCGCCACTTCCCTTGCTCCTGGTATGGACAACAGGCTCAGAGGCTCGGCACACAGAATAAAGCTATAAGGATTGTCATTAACCAGAAGAATATTATGCTCGCCCGCCCATTGTACCAGACGCGAAAACAACTCTCTGTTCGCACGCACACCTGTAGGCATGTGAGGATAATTAAGCCATATTAGTTTTACATTCCTCAGATCCATACTCTCCAGCTCATCAAGGTCAGGAAGCCAGCCGTTTTGTGGTAAAAGATTATAAGTCTGGGCTTTAGCTCCCAGCATACGGGCCACTGCTGCGTAGGCAGGATATCCCGGATCCGGTACAAGAACCGTCTCCCCAGGATTGACAAAAGCCATTGTTATATAAAAAATTCCTTGTTTTGAGCCCATCATAGGCAAGACCTCTGTCTCCCAGTCCAGCCTGACTCTGAAAAGCCTGTCATACCACTGGGCAAAAGCCTGGCGCAATTCATTCAGCCCCTTATATGGCTGGTAGCCGTGTGAATTTTTGTCCTCTACCAGCGACTGAACTACAGTAATAGCAGATTCAGGCGGAGGCAGGTCAGGATTTCCAATACCCAGATTAACAATTTCCCTTCCCTGGGCCTGTAGCTGGCGAATCTGACGTAGCTTTGTTGAGAAATAGTACTCACGTATTAGAAATAATCTTTCTGCTGGTGCTATCATAACTTTGAGTTTAAAAATTTGTGTAAAACAAAAAGCCCTGGATAGAAAAAATCTACCCAGGGCTTTTTTGCTGTTGTCAAAATAATACTATAACAGCTCACCTACCCCGGGTAGATAAGTAGCTGTAAAAAAAGAAGAAATAAAAATATGTATAAAATGGTGCCATAATCCTCATAAAATCGTGTAATTAAGTATTTTATAAAACAAAAAGGAGTTTCAATCTAAGATTGAAACTCCTGAACAATAACTTAAAGGTTCCGGGCTTTTGTCCAGGAGCTTCAGGTTAAAAAATAAAAATATGAAAATGCAAAATTTCTCATCACTTGCTATAAAATTTTGTTATTAGACAAATATAAACAAATCGTATTACATACAAAATTTTTTAACAAAAAAATTAAACAGTCGTGTTAGACTAAGGCCAACGTACTATGAATAAGCATCATATCATTGTCGGGCCAAAGTCATCCGGGAAAAAGCGAGGCATATCAGGGCCGCCATCCCAATTTATTGGTCTGTGTATGTGGCAATATGGGCCTTTGCCGGTGCGGTCGTAGTAATCCTGATGATAATCTTCTGCAGGCCAAAACCGGTCATAGGGCAAAAGACCTGTTTTTACATCATATCCCAGACTTAATAATTTCATTATCACCTGCTGTGCAATTTTCTTCTGATTCTCATTCAGATAAAAAATGTTTGACCTGTACTGGGGACCAATATCAGGCCCCTGGCCATCTTCCTGTGTAAAGTCATGTATCTCAAAGAAATATTTAACCAGATCCTCATAAGTAATTTTCTGTGGGTCAAATTCCACAAGCACGGCCTCGTAATGACCTGTTGTACCAGTCTTTACTTGGTCATAAGTAGGTTTATCCACATGTCCGCCTGTGTATCCGACAGTTGTAGAAACCACACCATCTAATTGTTTAAACAGATGCTCAACACCCCAGAAGCATCCAGCTGCAAAAACTGCTTTTCCTGTTTCCATTTGTCTGTGCTTTTTATACCTTTTACAAAAATAAAATAATCTAAAATCCGTTGCCTTGCAAATATTATAGAATACGAGGTGTTTTCTCCACGCTTGTATGGGAAATATGAGTTTACATTAAGATTTTTTCAATTAGTAATGGAATTAGACCTTTATGCGTTCAAAGTTCAGGCCAAAGACAGCCTGTACTTTGGAAACAGACACAAAAGCCTTGTCATCCTCTTCTTTTATAACCCGCAGGATTCGTGCCTCATCTTGCTTTCGTGCCACGACCAGGAGCACATCAAATTCCCGCTTAGTATACCATCCATAGCCACGCCAGAGAGTAACACCACGTCCTACTTCATTGACAATACGTTCTGCAATCTGGTGAGTGCTCTGTGAGAAAACCATTATCTGGAAAGACTGCCGTTGGCCTTCCATGACTAGGTCTATAGCATAAGAAGCTACAGCCATCACTACGTAACCATATACGAGTTTTTCCACTGAATGGAATACCAGATATGACGACAGAATTATCAGAGCATCTGTGTAGAGAATAACCTTACCTGGGCTGATATTACGATAATTACTAACAATAAGCGCAATTATGTCTGTACCACCAGAATTTCCACCATTATTAAAAGCAATACCCAATCCTGCGCCTGCCAGTCCTGCTCCTATGAGTGTAGCCATGAATTGATCGCTTACCAGAGGCTCAGTAAAGATCTTTTGCAAAACCATAAAAAAAGCAGTGTTAACCAGAATACCGAAAATTGAATTCAAAGCAAAACGCCGTCCCAGGGTCTTATATCCAAGCAGAATCAATCCAATATTTATCAAAAGATACCACACACCTACGGGTATACCAAAGGTATAATACAACAGCGTGGAAATACCAGCCACTCCTCCACCTACAATCTTAGATGGAATAAGAAAAGCTGACCATCCAAAAGCGAAAATAAATAGGCCCAGGATGATAAAAAAGTATTGCCTAACAAGCTGAAAGATTGTTTGTTTGGTTTTACTCATGTGCAAAATGTTTTTTAAAATTCAAAAACAAGGTACAAAGCTATTTTTTTAAGGCGAAACTTTTTCTAAAAAAATCTTATCACTTCATCACACTTTAAACCGCTCAAAATTAACTCCAAACACTCTCTGGGTCCCGGAAACAGACACAAAGCCTACTATCCTCATCTTTAATAACACGTAAATATAAGTCCCATCCTCATAATGGGAATATCCAGAATAATATCAATAGGACACCTGGAATACCAGATACATTCCCATAATTTTAAAAGGAATAAAAAAATTGTCCACAAATAAGACATTAGTAATATAACTATCTGATTATCCTGTATTAAGAGCTTCACACCTTTTTGTCATTTCATTACTAAATTTCATTTTTTATCTTCGTATCTTACAGAAGGTAATAAAGAAAATTATGTTTACACCAGATAATCTACAAGAGTACCAGCAACATTTCCGCCATTTTGTGGAAAAAGAGCGCATGGCCGAAAAACAATTTCATCTGGATGAAATAAGACGCTTACATGGACAGCAACGAGAAAAACGCGGCAGAGCAATTCTTCACCTAAACGCTAAGCTCTTAGGACATTTTCTCGACTATTATGTTTACCGCTTAGGACGGCCACACATGCCCGAACACCAGATAAAAACAGGTGATATAGTGCTCGTTAGTGCTGGCAATCCACTTCATTTTAACATAGAAGGCACTGTCAGTGCTATTGGCAACCGTTTCATTGAAGTAATGCTTCCACAGCGCATATTTAAAGCACAGGAATACCGGCTAGATCTTTATGTTAATGACATCACATACAAACGTATGCTCGAGGCTATAGACTCTCTACTCTCTTCGCTCTTTCCCGTCGATATACTGCTGGGCAAACGTTCTCCACACGTCAAAGAAATAGAAATAACAAGTCCACGGCTCAATGATTCGCAGAACAAAGCTTTGACCAGGGCTGTGGAGAGTGAATTATTCCTCCTGCATGGCCCGCCTGGCACTGGGAAAACATGGACACTGGCCGAGATTATTCGCGCAAATCTGGGCAAAAAGATCCTTGTCACTGCCGATAGCAACGTAGCTGTAGACAACCTTGTGGAATATTTCACCGATCAGCAGATTGTCCGGATTGGGCACCCTGCACGTATTGACCAGAAACTATTACGGTTTAGCCTGGACGTGCGTATCCGCAGTCATCCCCGTTACAAGAAAGTAGAAAAGCTCACAAAGCAAATAGATCAGTTGAGGCGTGAGCAGGAGGAGCGTTATATCAAACCCAGCCCCAGCAAGCGTCGCGGCCTGTCTAATGAACAGATCATTGAGATGGCCGAGCGGGGCAAAGCCGCGCGAGGCCTGACAGCCAGGACCATGGTCAAGATGTCACACTGGATAAAACTTCAGGACAAAATCAACGCTCTGTACAAGAAACGCGAGCGTCTGGTAGAGAGCATAGCAGGTGAAATACTGGACGAGGCCGTGATAATCTTTGCCACCAATGCAGGGGCAGGCAATGAGTTTCTCCAGGGCCGCACCTTTGATATTGTCTTTGTGGACGAGGCGGCCCAGGCCACAGAGCCATCAGTGCTCATTCCGCTGGTACGGGCCCGCCGTGCGGTGATGGTCGGAGACCATCACCAATTGCCGCCCACTGTCCTGTCGCGTGATGCGCAGGACCTTAGCGTGACGCTATTCGAGCGCTTGACAGGTCTTTATCCTGAGGCTACAGACATGCTGACCACCCAATACCGTATGAATGACATTATATGCCGCTTTCCCAGCTGCAAGTTCTATGACTGCCGCCTGCAAAGCCATGAATCGGTGCGGGATATTGTGTTTTCGGACCTGACAGGAGGCAAGACAAGCGCTCTAGTGGGCGGCAATGTACCCATAGTTTTCTATGACACGGCGGGTCGCTGGCGCGAGAGGAAAAAGGCAGATAGCCCATCGCGTTATAACCCCGGCGAAGCAGACTTTGTTACCAGACTGGCCCGCGAGCTCCTCTGTCCCGGACTCAGGCCAGAACATATTGGCATTATTACCCCATACAAAGACCATGAACAGTACATAAAACGCCGTACTGGCGAGATAGAAGTCAAATCAGTTGATGGCTTCCAGGGACGTGAGAAACAGGTTATTATCCTAAGCCTTGTGCGATCCAATGAAGAAGCACAGATAGGCTTCCTCAAAGACCTCAGACGCCTGAATGTGGCTATCACACGCGCCAAACGTAAACTAATAATTGTTGGGGATGCCCAGACTTTGACTGCTGAGCCGTTTTTTGCAGAGTTGATAGATTATATCAAAGACAATGGCCTTTTTCTCAAAGCCGGAGAATTTTCTAACCTTAGCAAATAAAACTGTTCTACGAGAATTGACAATTTTTTAAGACAAAAAAGCGAGATAAACATTCAAACCAATAATTAACAAACATATACTTTTGTAGACGAAGACAACACCTTTTATGATAGCAGATTCAATAAAGCCTCCAAAATTAGATTATTTAACTATTACGCCGGTATATCCTGGCACGGTTTCTCGGGAATACCAAATCTTGGTAGAACAAGATAAGTTTGTATTTATTATCAATTTCATTTTTCTTAAAATTATTAATAATTTCAAAGTCCAAATATTAAGTGCAGGGCCATGAAAAAAATATTACTTTTATTAATTGCAATCTCTGTGATACTAACCTCATGCCATCAAAAGCATGAAAATTATGTTATTAATGTCCTTGAGACCTCTGATGTTCATGGTCAAATTTTTCCATATAATTTCGTATATGGAGACACAGCAGACCATTCCCTGGCGCAGGTGTACACCTATGTAAAACATGTAAGATCACAAGCATCAGAAGCAACAATTCTGCTGGATAATGGAGATATCATCCAGGGCGACCCAACGGTTTATTATTACAACTTCATTGACACTACTGACAAGCATCTGGTAGCCAGAGTATTTAATTTCATGGGATATGATGCAGCTACGGTTGGTAATCATGACATAGAGGCTGGTCATGCTGTTTATGACCGTCTTCGCAATGAGTTTGATTTTCCATGGCTATCTGCTAATGCTGTGCGCACAGACAATGGCCAGCCTTATTTCCGACCTTATACTATCCTCAAGCGGGGAGATATTAAGATAGCAATTCTGGGTCTGACAACACCTGGTATTCCCCACTGGCTGCCCAAAAACTTATACAAAGGCATGGTGTTTAAGGATATGATAGAGACAGCCCGTTATTGGGTCAAGTATATCAAAGAAAACGAAAACCCTGATATTCTCATTGGACTATTCCATGCAGGTCACGATTGGAGTTACGGTGGAGCAGATAGTAGTGAGTGTTGCAACGAGAATGCCTCATTGCTCATAGCCCAACGTATACCAGGGTTTGATATTATTCTTATAGGTCACGATCATGATGAATTTGTGACTTATGTGGTTAATAACAAAGGTGATAGCGTCCTGGTACTGGACCCCGCTTCCAAGGCCCGCTTCATCAGTCATGCTGTTATCACACTTACCTGGGATAGTAAAAACAAACAATACATCAAACATGTGACAGGCAAGCTCGTGGCTACTGATACAATAAAGCCAGATCCGGGTTTTATCAAAGAATTCTGGTCTGATTTCTTAAAAATAAAAACATATATTTCAGACACAGTGGGTTTTCTAAGCCAGGAGTTGGATAGCCGCCAGGCCTTTTTTGGCGATAATGCTTTCCTTGACCTTATCCACCGAGTACAGCTTCAGGTCTCTGGTGCAGACATTTCCTTTGCTGCACCACTCAAATTTAATGCACAAATACCTGCAGGTCCTGTGACAGTTGGAGAGATGTTCAGTCTCTATCGTTATGAAAATATGCTTTACACAATGCGTCTCAAGGGTAGCGAGATAAAAGACTATCTGGAATATTCTTATAGCTTGTGGCTCGATGACAAGCCACAGATAGACGGCCATCTTCTAGAATTTGCTCCCGACGGGCACAGGCTAAAGAACAAGTATTACAACTTTGACTCAGGCGAAGGCCTGCTCTACAGCGTAGACCTGACAAAGCCCGAAGGAGAAAGAATAACAATAACAGGATTGACAGACGGAAGGACCTTTGACACAGCAGCTTATTACACAGTAGCAATAAACTCCTATCGTGGTAATGGTGGCGGAGGACATCTGACACGTGGAGCACATATACCACAGGATAGCCTCTCCAGCCGCTTGATAAAATCCACTGACAAGGATCTGAGACTGTATATAATGCAATATCTGGAGAAACAAAAAGTCTATGAACCAACGGTCAACAACAACTGGCAGTTTGTACCAGAGAAATTAGCGCAGAAGCTCGAGCAGAAAGATTATCAGATATTGTTTGGAACCCAGAAATAATTTAGCTTTTGCCTGTAGCATAGAAAAGCCCAGGCCTGGGAGGGTCTGGGCTTTTTGTTATTTAGTCGACAAATTTATGGTTTTTAATTGAAAAAATCAATGACTTTTCTCATCTAATAATTACCTGACAATCAATAAATTTTATTGTTAATTTTTCTCAACGGCCATGAGTCTACCAAACATTCAAAAACAAAAAAATGAAAAAGTTTTTTTTCTTTTTAATGCTTCTCTCCTCCTTGCTTTTCATCTCTTCTTGCAAAAAAGGAGGCAGAAGCAAGGTAAAGAACGTTGATCGAGAACCAAATGATAATATCAAAAAAGCGGTTCTTCTCAAGTCTGACACTGGCACATTTGTCACCAAATTAGAGAGTGGGTCAGATGTTGACTGGTTCAAATTCAATATTCCTGCACCTGGCTATTACATTGTAATAACTGAGAACACGGACATACCGAAAGAAATTTATTTAGCAGTACAATTTTACTATTATGATGACACAAAACCTTATAAGACAGTATCAATATCAGGGGATATGGCCTTTCCTGCTATTCTCCATGTAGACCAGCCTGGAACTTATTACTTTACCATAAGAGAATATTGGGAACAAAGCTATGAAGAGCCAATTGTTTTCAAAACAAGATTCATAAAAGAATTTGATAAATATGAAATCAATGACTGGTATGACATGGCCAGAGACCTGGACATTAACAGCCAGATTACTTTTTACATTTATCCATATTATGACCATGACTGGTTTAAGATCAAACTCAATGGACAAAAAGGCTATCTCAAAGCAATGGTCAAAGAGACCCACGATGAGGTCACTCCTGAATTACGCTACTATACCTACGATGAATGGTCAAAGGAGAAAGTTAAAGTTTACCTGGACTGGAACAAGCTACCTGTGTCCATTCCCTTGCCTAATGAAAAGTTCATTTATTTAGAGCTTCACGACGACTGGGACGACAAGCAAACTCTTGAACCTTACACACTTAAATTACAATATTTACCAGAGATGGATTCATTAGAACCTAACGATGACTACCAACATGCAACGGTAGCGCATATTGGGGATACATTGAATGTTGCGATTTTCCCCAGATATGACAAGGATTATTTCAAGCTAACCATACCAGACACAGACTCTGTAACACTGCTTGCTCTAAATTACGAAGGCGACATCAAACCAGAGGTTAAATTCTTTACCCTGGACAACTACGAAAAACTGAAAGATTATTCTGATTGGCATCTGTTGCCATTTACATTTGCTGTGGAGCCTGGCAAGACATATTATTTCTGCCTGCATGACGACTGGGAAGATGCAGAATCCGAAAAACCGTTCCAGCTTATAATCAAGTAAGGAACAATACAATATATTGCGCAAAAAAGCACCTCCCCCGACACTGTCCGAAAAATATTTAGCAGTGTCGGGGCTTTTGCAATTAAGCATTTAGCTAAAACTGAAAAACGAAATTAATCATCATAAGACTTAACTAATATCACGCAAATCTTTTTTTCCACCTAAAAATCATTATCTTGTATAAACAAATGTATACTGAATGTTGTTATACCGGACTTAGTTAGTAAAAGATAAAATAGTTTTGGTATTACCTCCTAACAGCACTTAGTATCTAAAAAATTACCCTATGAAAAAGATTAGTTTGTTTTTAACAGTACTGGCGATGATGTTTTCCCTGAATGTTGTTGCGCAAAGTAATGATGTCAAAGGTTCTGAGGACTATCCTTTGATCCAGCGTTTTCCTGGCTCTGACCTTGAATTTTACAAAGTATTCAAATGGCAGGAATATAATGTACCTCTGGTAAAACTTTCTTACGACGAAGGTATAGGCAGGTATTTCCCCCACATGCTAAAGACCGAAGGACGTCTGATAAGATACCAGTACACAACACCGGCAGAAAATAATCCTGCTTATGTGTACAAAACATTGCTAGACAACCTTCAGAAAAATGGTTTTACTATCCTGGTCAAAGGCAAAGGTATAGAAGGCATTGGTAGCAATTCAGAAGATTTCTGCAACTACTATTACGATAGCAAGCGGACCGGACAATTTGGCCTTAAATATTATCCACGTGGAGAAGACACACATTGCTTCATCGTTGCGCGCAAGCCTGGCACAGAAAAGAATGTTTACACAGTGATTTACATCTCAGGTTTTTCGGACAAGACGCTTATCACACAGGATGTTATGGAAGCAAACAGGGAAGATATCCTCAGCGCCCAAAATATAGACCAGACCCTGGCTGCATACGGACACATCACCATTTACAGTATACTTTTTGATCCTGGCAGTGCAGAGATAAAGCCCGAATCCGAGCAGACGCTCAAGGTCATAGCAGATTATCTCAATGCTAATCCAGGTAAAAAATTCGTTATAGTAGGCCACACAGACAACACAGGGGACTTTGATGCTAATGTCACTCTCTCTAAGCAGCGCGCACAGGCTGTCATGCAAGCGCTAACCAGTAAGTATTCGGTCAATCCTGCACAACTTAGAGCTTACGGTGATGGACCTACTTCGCCAGTGGCAACCAACGCAACAGACAATGGCAAAGCACAAAACCGCAGGGTAGAGTTCGTTGAGCTATAGAAAAATTACACAAGCCTGATAATTAAGGTTTTTCCACACATTTACCTATAAAAAATCCGGAGGTTAGCCTTCGGATTTTTTATTTAAAATAGGTAGCATGGTAATGCCTTATTACAAAAGCAAAACACACTATAACTCTTTGCCCCGCAAGGTGCTATTAGCACGCTTGCGGTTTGTGGGCTAAGGTAATATCAGTACGTTTTGAACTGGCATGAAATGAAATGTCCATCAAATACACCCGTTTTACTTCAATCATAACTTTATCCTGTAACAAAGAACAAATAAAAAAAGGAGCCTGCTAAAAATGATTTTACCCTTTCGCTGCGTATTTTGTAAATTTGCTATTGCTCAGTGTACACATCAAAAGCCATGAGCCATGACAGTAACGCTGTGGATATTGCTTGGTTATTTCGTCTTGCTATTTGCTATAGCATGGTATTTCTCGCGTCACCAGAACATAGAAGACTATTTTGCCAACAAGCGCCAGACCAGTCTGTGGTTGATGACCTTTTCTACTGTGGCCACGGTTGTGGGAGCAGGTGGCACTGTCGGCATTGTAGCAGAGGTGTATAACACAGGCATATCTTACGGTCTGGCACTGCCTGCTGCTTATATCTTTGGCATGTTAATCCTGGCATGGGTGTCGCCGCGAATAAAGCAGGCAGGCGACAGGTACAAAGCCTATACTGTGGTAGATTTCTTTGGTAGCCGCTTTGACGGGAAAAACCGGATTCTGACGGCTATTTTGCAGATTATCCTGCTAATTATCTGGATAGGTGCACAGGCCGTTGCTATTGCTTCCCTTACCTCTGTGCTCACAAAAATGGAATACACATGGGCACTGGCTCTTACTGCCTTGATAACAATTCTATACACTGGCATGGGAGGCCTGAAGATTGACATTATAACGGACTTTATACAGTTCTGGATCATTTTGATAGTGTTTAGTGTGCTTGCATTAATGGGTAATAAGCTCACTGGAGGCGTTAGCGGGATGTTCGGCCGGCTGCCGCAGGGTCATCTGAATCCTTTTGCATTTGGTGGTGTGGGTTGGTTTGTCGGCATTATTCTGCTTAGCGGCTTTCTGTTCCTGGGTAACACCTCACACTGGCAGAGGATTTTTTCTGCCCAATCACCGTCCGTTGCTAGAAAGTCTTTCCTTTGGACCATTCCGTTTGTGATAATAATCTCGTTAATCATTCTATGGATTGGCCTTGAAGCTAGTGTAATACTGGACATGCAGGATAAAAACAAGGCTATCTTTGTTTTCATGGACAGGGTCCTGCCTCCAGGTTGGCAGGCTGTGGGATACGCAGCAATCCTCGCTGTAATTATGTCATCTATTGATAGTTATGTGGTCGGAGGATCAGCTATTATCTACAAGCTATTGGGTGCAGATAATGGAAAGAGTATGATAAGAGCTCGCAGTATAACTGTTGTTTTTGGTTTGCTGGGATTTGTGATAGCCTATCTTGTGCCGGACATTGTTAAGCTGTCTCTATTGATAACGTATCTGGCATTGATCTTTGTGCCTGCTATCTTTGCAGGTCTTTTCTCTGAAAAAGTGTCTGCCAATGCTGCTTTTTATTCAATACTCGTGCCAACGATTATCCTATTTATCCTGTTCTGGAAGATGCCTAAGTCTGTGTTTTTGATAACAACGCTTTTGAGTGTGCTAATAGTGGTCTTTTATGATAGGATTGTGAAGTAGGTGTGGGTGCGTCTGGCGACGGTCATACGATGACTCCGATATGGCGCAAGGCAGTGATGAGAGTTAGTCTCGGCGGTCTTCTCTAGAACAGTTATGCCTCGTGGGGCTACGTAAGGGCATCGCTTTGTGGAACCACATAGCAATGCGGGGTTACGTAAGGATCATGCCTAACGGGATTCTGTGGACCGACTGTGTCGCCTCGGGCCACGCAGTCCCCTACGGGGTAACCCAGGGAACATGGCTACGCCATGTGGTGGGTGTGGCGTCGAAGCGATGTAATGCCACACAGGGTTACTAATAGGTCAGGTGTGACTGGTGTTGACATAGGAACATAGCTACGCTATGAGGTGGTTGACGTCCAAGGTCAGGAATATATCACCTCTGCAGGGCTACGTAAGTGGCGTGGAGCGGCATGATGTGGTTGTGCCTTTCTGCTTAACTGCTAAAAAACTCCTGGATATGATTAATAATCATATCTTTATTTATTTTCCACATTGAATAAGTTACGGGTAAAAGCCTTAAATTTATGCGGTTGAGGATTTTGTATTTCTCTATATCAAAAGCCTGTGCAAACCGTCCATATCCTATAAGGTCAATGCCAAGGAATTTACCATTTTTACCCAGAATAATATCAACATAATGTCCGGCTGTGAAGAATTTTACCCAGACCTGAAATCCCTGCTTTTCGAAATACTGTTTAACCTGGTCGCTAAACTCGTCTTTTATTTCCCCTTCCTTTTGTGACGGTCCGGCTATAAAACTTTCAAGGTACTGACGCAGAAGTTTGTTTTCAAGTTTTTCTATATCAAGCGAATGGATAATTATTTGCAATTTTTTTGCTCGTGTGATAGATACATTAAAGACATTTGGATTTGAGACATAACGGAAAGCCGATGCATGGGAATTATTGTCCAGAGCAAAGCTCAGTATCATTATATCTCTTTCGTCTCCCTGAAACCCGTAAGGAGTATCGATCCTGAGTTTGTGTTTCTGCAGTAATGCAATAGGGAAAGTGTCAATGATTTGTTTTTCTAAATATTCAACCTGTTGTCGCAGAGGTGATAAAATGCCGATAGAAGAAGCTAATTCTCCGCTCAGATTCTTTTCCTGTTCTGTTATTTCTTTAAGAATTTTCATTACCTGCCGGGCTTCTTCCCGGTTGTAGCCGTTTTCGCCCCTGGTACCTTTGCATTTTATTATTTTTATTCCTTCGTCGGGCGTAAGTCCTGGCCTGAAGGTCATTATCCTTAGATTTCCGTTGTAAAATTTGTTGTTACTAAACTGGATAATAGCAGGCTTGCTCCGGAAATGTTCATCAAGGAAAATCAGCTGGTCAACAGTTTTTGCGTTATTGATAGCAAGGTCAATGAGGCTAAGATTACGATAGTCAGTTATCTGGTCAAAATCCCCAGGGATACTATATTTTTGCTTGAGGTAATTTTGTTTTGCTGTGGCAAGAAAAGAAAAATGTCTCAGTTGTCTGGGGTCTCCTGTTATGACGATTTTCTTTGCCCTGAAAAGTGCAGGTATGGGCGAGGCAAGGTCGCTTTGTGTGGCCTCATCAAAAAACACGTAATCAAACAATTCTTTGATTAAAGGCAAGGAATCACGCAGGTCTGATAGTTTGACAAGCCATACTGGAAAAATTTTTAACAAAATGTGAAAATTTGTATGCGAAAAAATTCTCTGGACTTTAGTTGTTTTCTTTGATTTAAGTGCCTGCAGTAGCTGTTTTAGATCATTGTAAAAATGGCTAACAACCTCGTTAATGTTTTTTATATGAGTAGCCCTAACATACTGTCGTGTGAGTAAAATCTTCTGGTCATAAAGCTGGTATAATTTCTCAATAACTTCAATAATTGTCTTTTTATTTTTCAATCTGATTTGCAGCCATTTAGCAAGCAATTTAAACAAAAATGACTGTTCTGTTAGAGTTTTAGCATATAACTCCTCTTTTCGTACCAGTTTTGCAAACTTTCTTTCCAATTTACGGATTTCCTTGGTTATAGCCTGGATTTGCCTAAAAAGAGACGAAAGATTAGTCGTATTTTGCGGCACAATTCCGCTAAGTAAGTCTCCTAAATATTTGACTGCTTCTTGTTTGTAATTCTTTTTCCCAACTCTGAGCACTATATTTTCCAGTTCCAGTTCTTTTTCAATTTTATCTGCCACAACGTCAATAGCCTTATCAGTAATTGCAGTGATTAAAACAGATTTACCCAGACTTATTTTTTCAATTGCCAGGGAGGCGAGGGTATAAGTTTTCCCTGTTCCGGGAGGACCGTTTATCACAAGGAAAGAATTTTGTTTACTCTGGTCAATAACTTTTTGTTGTGCCTGACTGAGTATTGATGGGACAAAGCCTGTTCTTTCGGGCAGGTTCACCCGCTGACTTGTGCCAAAATATAAATTCATTAAAGCCGAGGGCAAAGATTGTTGTTCAGCTATATGGTCAAGTTCATTCAAAATTCCACGTGTGTTTAAAGATTTTTTGACAATAGCCAGGGCGCTGGCAGGAATTAAGTAAAACTGGTCTGGTTCTAGCTCTTTTATGATTTGTTTTATTCTCTTTAACTCCAGGAGACGCGGAAACTCAAGCATGTACGATGTGTCAATAAAAGAAAATTTTTCTGATAAAATTTTGCTAATATTTGCAATAACTGGGTAATCAACTTGTTTATTAAGCGTCACGGCATAAATCTGTTCTGCTGCCGGTGAAAAAATTTCTTCATCATCACTCAGGTCGTTCAGCACACTTAAATTAAGCCTAAGATCATGTTGGGAAATCTTAACATAGTAAAATTCCTGTTTCTGGAAAATCTCTGCTGGAAAGACAAACAATGGCGAAAAAAACTGTTCTCTATCCTCATTTTTGCCCACAAGGAACACAGAAGCATAGATTAATTCTTTTTCCTCTATGTACAATTTGAGTTTTTTCAACACTCTTGTTGCATAATCTGCTGGTATAGGCAGGTAAGGATAAAAATTTGGTATAAGTTGTTCCTCGTCCTGTATAAAATATTGTTCAACAACGTTTTTAGAAAGGAAATTACGGATAATATTTGACCTGTTATCCTCCTCAAAGCATGCACGGAAATATTTAATAAGGTTAGAATGGGTTTGCATGTCCATTGAAAACTCCTTTAACCTAAATTAGACTAAAAATAAACAAAAAATTTAATAAATTTCAATTGTTTAAAAGTCTTAGTCTACGTTTCCAGCGTGACAAAAGGGCACCGTGGAACATGGACGTTATACAAATATTTCAGATCATACCTAAGCCATTGCTTGTACCTTTCGGCTCTATGGCCTTGCACTGATACGTAAGGGGCATAGCTAAGGCATTTGTTCATACGGGAATTTGTGTACTGCAAACAATAAAGTCGTGGCTGCCCACGGTGGGCAGCCACGACTTTATTGCTATAATTCCTGCGAAAAGATCACTTCTGCTCCAGCTCCTTCAATAGCACCTGCACTGCTGTCTCTAGCTGCTGGTCCTGACCCTTTATGATCTTGTCATAGTCGTTCCACACCTTGACATCAGGATCTAGCTGTTGGTTCTCCAGGTAATGGCCTTTAAGGTCTTTTGCTCCGACCTGTGGTATGCCGAAATAAAGCGTAGGATCCATGAGTGTCTCCCACCACACGGCTGTCATGGTGCCAGCTATTGGCATACCAATTAGTTTGCCCAGCCTCAAAGTATGATAAGCATAAGGGAAGCCGTAACCGTCGGAATAATTCGACTCATTAACCAATACAACTGATTTTTTTATCCACTTAGTAAATGGCTCATAACCAAAATAACGTCCTCGTGGCCAGAACTCAACGTATTTCCTGCCACCAAATAGAGTTACCAGATCATCATGTAGCCATCCACCTGTGTTGTAACGGGTGTCAATAATAATAGCATCATATCTGGCTTCCCTACCCAGAGCATCAGAATAAACCTGGCGGAAGCTAGAGCTATTCATAGCCCTCACATGAACATAACCAATATGGCCATTGGAGAGCTTGTGTGTATGATCTCTCATTTTACGCACCCAGCGCTTGTAAAGGATATTTACTTCCCCGCCTCGTGAAATTGGTGTGACTGTCTCTGTCCACTCCCTGGCGCCACGCTTTAGTCCTACGACAACTATTTTTCCTGTCTTATGATTAAGCAGCCGGAAGAGGTCCTGCATATTATTAACAGGCTGATTATCAATTGACACAATAAGATCTCCCGGCTTAGCCTGTGTTTCGTCGTTAAAGAAAGGACCACGTTCTAGTATTTCTGCAATTTTGACGCCTGGTCCTGTGTAACTGAGGTCATAGAGCAAACCAAGCGAAGCTGTACGGTCCCGGTCCTTGCGATAATCACGATAGCCAGAGCCTGTATGAGAAGCATTCAGCTCGCCAAGCATTTCGCTCAACATCTCAGCAAAATCATAATTATTGTTGATAGAAGGCAGAAATTGGCGGTAATGCCTGCCATAATACTCCCAGTCCACACCTTGCATGTTGGGATCATAGAATTTTTCTTTCATCTCCCGCCACACATGGTCAAATAGATATGCTTTCTCAGCATAATAGTCAATGACTTTTTCTGCCTGATAAGAAACATTCGAACGTTCCAGGCTTTGTGTGTTAATCTTCTTTATACTTCCATTGTTAGATAACAGGAATAAAGTTTTACCATTGTTGGTAAGGAATATACTAGCTGGGCCTGAAAGCTTTGTAACGAGCTTTGTTTCATGTTCACGCACTTTTACACGCCATAGGCCATAGCCTTCCTCATAGCGCGCTATATAGAAAAGGGTCTCCCCGTCATTGGTAAGCACAGCGTCACTAATGCGTGCTGAATAACGAGTCAGACGAACGATGCGTTCCTCCAGATTCTGAAGGTCCAGTTTGAGAGGTTTGATTTTCTTTGTGGTGTCTTTTTTCTGTTTTTTCTGTTTCTCTTTCCAGGCCTTATATTGGTCGTCTGGCATATTAAACACATCGTATGCTTTCTGGTCAAAAAACATAAGATAAACATCATCCTCTGCGCCCCAGCTACCATGGCTACGATAGCCCTGACGATCAGAGAACCAGATCATTGCCTTACCATTCATCACCCATTTGGGCGCAGAATCTTCATAACCACTCTGTGTAATATTATGTAGTTTGCCACTGCCATCTGCTTTAACCAATCCCACATCTGTGATAAACAAAACATGTGGTGAAAAAGTTACCAGCAGCCATCGGCCATCTGGCGACCAATCAAACCACTGGTCACCATCGCTGTATGAATAATTATATTTGCCATCAAGAACAGTACGGGTTTTTTTGGTCTTGAGGTGAATAACCCTCAATGTGGTACGATTCTCCAGATATGCTACTTCTCTGCCGTCTGGTGAAAATTTGGGCTGGAACTCCTCGGCCGGGGTAGCTATAACAGTCTCCTCTTTTAATTTCCTGGCCAGGATAAACGAACTGGCATCCCTGTCATCAATCTTTGTCATGTATATATTCCAGCTACCATCCCTCTCACCGGCATAAACAACAGCCTTACCGTCCGGGCTAAAGTCCACGCTACGCTCTTGCTCTGGTGTATTTGTGATCTGTCGTGTAGAACCTGTCTCTACAGATACAACGTAAACGTCACCACGCACAACTATTGCAACATATTTTCCATCAGGACTGACAGACATCTCGGTTGCATCGCTGGTAAAGACCTTGTACTCAGGCTTTGGATCAAGACCAGCGTAATTAATCTTTACCTTAACTATTTGTGGTTTCCCGCCGTCCCTGAGAGTGTAAATATGTCCGTCATAAGAGAAGCACAGGGTTCCGTCATTGGAAATAGTCAGAAAACGCACTGGATTACGCTCGAAACTGGTCAGCTGCATAGGCTGACCTGTACCATCAGCTTTCATTTTAGCCACATTAAATGTGTTATTAAACTGCTCTGTCAGATAATAAATCCACTGTCCATCAGGTGAGACAACTGGCTCACGATCCTCGCCCACGAAATTTGTTAGTCTGATATGCTTACCTGTCTGTGGGTTATAAACCCAAATATCACGCGTCACAGGACTATGGTGATGCTTGCGCCAAAAATCTTCCACACCTTTAATATCCTGATAAACAAAACGCCGTCCATCTTTCATAAAGCTAACGTGCTCTGCAGGTGTAGATAGGACTTGTTTAAAAGTCTTTGCGTCTATGCTTATTTCATAAAGTTCTGTTAACCAACCTGTAGGGAACTGCAAACCATTAGGGTCTTTCTGAAAGAAAGTGGTATATAGCACAAACTGCCCATCAGGGGAAAAAGCCCATGGCTTCTCATTACCAGAATAATAGGTCAGACGAATGGACTTGCCCCCCATAGCAGGCATCAGGAAAATGTCAAAATTTCCAAACTCATCTGAGGCATAAGCAATATACTTGCCATCTGGAGACCACACAGGAGCATATTCATAAAAAGACGAAACTGTCAAGGGAATAGCTTCTCCTCCTTTTACTGGCACTTTCCAGATATTACCTTTGTATTCGAAAGCTATGTACTTACCATCAGGAGATATGGCAGGATAGCGTAGCCAGGAGGCAGGTTCCTGACTCTTTAACCAAAACCCTGACAATAAGATAATTAAAAACAATAAGATTCTTTTCATGACTAAAACTTATTTATGTTTATATGTTTATCTTTTCAACCAAATTAGCAAAAAATTTCTCATTTAATAATTATTTTTGGTATGCTAAACTAAACAATCATGAAAACACCCATCTACGACACTCATTGCCACCTTCTTTACAAAGGATATATAACACGCCGTATCCTCTACACCCTACTGGATTTGATGTCAGATCTTGACAAACTCATAAGCTACAATAAATTTAAAAATGAAGCCACACAAAAACAAAAAATAAAAATCTCATCATTGATAAAACGCACAATAAATGTGATAAACCTGATGATGTCTTCCTCATCCCAGGACGTCCTCCATCATCTCGAACACAGCTATGGACAGATGGACCTTATTATAGTTCCTCTTGCTTATGATGTATCATCCTGCTTTCAAGAAGCTTACGCACAGGATATTAGCACACTAACAATAAGACAGGAACGTGACCTGCTTAACGATATCAGGAATGACTTACTCTTTATACTGGATAGGTATGTACAGAAGCTCACACATTACAAAATTTTTTCTCAATTAAAGAGTCTTCATAACAAACTCGAACTACTGACTAACAACAAAAACACAGAGACTAGAGCTCTCAATAGCAAGGATGTATATATGTTTCAGCTAAACCAGCTACTGGAGCTAAAGCAGGCATATCCAGGGCGCGTTTATCCTTTCCTCTACGTGGATCCAAGACGGGCACACACACTCAGACTAGCTAAAGAGCTTGTTGGCAAAGACAAACCATTTCTGGGAATAAAACTATACACACCAAATGGTTATTCACCCCTTGATCAGAATCTGCTTGAACTATACGAATACTGTCAGCAAGAGCAAATCCCTATCACTGCACACAATGCTTATGGCGGCTTCTCCACATTTGTAAAAAAACTTGAGATAAAAGGGGGCTTTTTCCGCAACGGTCAGATTATTGAACATAATGGCTGGATAGAATTCGAAACAGACTTTTTCACTTCTCCTCACAAGGCTATTCTCGAGAGGGCTGAGAGACTTAACCATCCCATGCTCTGGGCTAAAGTCCTGGAACTTTTCCCTCAGCTACGACTAAATCTAGCTCATTTTGGCGGAGATGGTAAGCACTGGCAAGAACATGTAATAAAACTAATGATTAAATACGCAAACGTCTACACTGATCTGTCCTGCCAGACCCAAGAGCGTATGCTCCAGCATATTAAGAAAAATTATCTCCATCTAGCACCACAAAAATTCCTCTATGGATCAGATTATTACCTGAACCTATTCTTCATTGACAGTTTCCAGCAGTATTTTGCTAACTTTCTAAAAGTCTTTGACGACACAGAGCTTGAAAGACTGACTTACCAGAACGCACAGGCCTTTTTGTTCGCAAGCAAGAAGGTTATCAGCTAACTATCCTTTGCCAATAGCCACTCTCGCGCCTCTTGCTCATCAGAAAAGAACCTTGTCTCAAACTTGTGAAAAATACGTTTCTCCTCAATTGTCTGTTGTACAGACAAAGTGGCTATCATGTGACGAGGTACTACAACTGCCAGTTTCTTTACACCTGATTCATTATATGCAGGCAAAAGAATATCATTTGCTTCTTGCTGTAATGTCAAAGATATAATAAACAACAAGTCCTTGGCCATCAAGAGGACATAAGGCTTTTTTTGCTGTCGAAGTACTCCGGCTGCTTTCCTTATTTCCTCAATATATTCCGAATCATTCATTTTTACTGTCTCTGGCAGCCAACGGTAGACTAATATATCCCCGTCAATCCACGCTTGTTGATATTTGGAATCAAGCAACATAAATATATTTTTTGTTAAATTTAACAATTATTTCTCACCTGACCAAAGCCTCAAACAAAATTTCCACTGGATGATAAGTTCTCCGGCCTGTTCCATGCGCTATATGATGACGGCAGCTTGTACCAGGTGCTATTACCACAGTCTCTTGGGCAGCCTGCCTGATTGCTGGAAATAGCACAAGATTACCAACCTTCATAGATAGTTCATAATGCTCTTTTTCATAACCAAAAGAACCAGCCATACCGCAACATCCTGATGGAATTTCCTCGATTTCGTAATTCTCTGGCAGAGATAAAACCCGGTGTGTGTATTTTGTGCTGGACAATGCTTTCTGATAACAATGCCCATGAAAGATGATTTTCTTCCTGTCCTTTACAAACCAGTCACCGGTAATGTGCCCTGCCTCTGCTTCCCGTGACACAAACTCTTCGAAAGTATATGTCCACTGCGCGATATTCTTTGCTTCCTCTAACAAAGACCTATCTACAAGGTCCACTGCCTCGTCCCTGAATGTTAGTATTGCCGACGGTTCCAGGCCTACTAGTGGTGTGTGCTCTGAAATTTTACCAGCCAATCGATAGATGTTTTTGTTAATGATTTTCCTGGCCTGCTTGAGCAATCCTTTTGATAAATATGTGCGGCCACTTACCTCAATGTTTGGAATAATAACTTCATATCCAAGGCGTTCGAAGAACAACACAGCCTTGATACCTATGTCACTGTCATATTGATTTGTAAATTCATCAATAAACAGGTACAGGTGGCGATCGCTTTCAGATCTTCTGTGCTTTGTGTACCACCACCTAACAGTCTGCCTCGTAAGCTCTGGTAGGTCTCTTTCAGGAGCAAAGCCTGTCCAGCTCATCATAATCTTTAGTAACTTACTGTTTAACAGCCAGTTGGCAAGACGTGGAAAAAGTAGCATTATCTTGTTAAACACAGGGAGATTGGCTATAAGCCATGTCCTGAGAGGCACACCATGGATGTCATAATAATGTTGCAAAAACTCCTGTTTGAGCTTTGTCATATCCACATTGGCCGGACACTCGGCCTTACAAGCCTTACACATCAGGCAGTTATCAAGAATCTCATATAGCTCTTTCTGGGTAAAATCCCCAGGCTTTTTGCTGCCTACCAGAATTTCACGAAGCATGTTTGCCCTGGCACGTGTGGAGTAATATTCATCTTCTGTGGCTTTGTACGAAGGACACATTGTGCCACCGACTATCTGCTTCTGACGGCAATTGGCAGAACCATTACATTTCAAAGCTAATTTCTCGAAACCACCTTCGCTATCATAACGGAAATAAGTCTGCACCTTTGGCATGTTCCATTCCACAGGCACACGCAAGTCCTGGTCCATAGGCGGTGTATCCACTATTTTCCCCGGGTTAAAAATATTCTCAGGATCCCATGTGCGCTTTATCTGGCGAAACATCCCATAAATATCCTGGCCATAGAAAAATGGTATCAACTCACCACGCAGCCGGCCGTCGCCATGCTCGCCGCTCAGAGAACCACGATATTTCTTGACCAGGGCGGCAATGTCATAAGCTATTGAACGAAAACGGCGAAGGTCTTCCCTATCTCGCAGGTTAAGCACAGGACGCAGGTGCAGTTCGCCGCTCCCAATGTGAGCGTAATAAACGCAAGAAGTATTATAGCGGTCCAATACCTGCTGCACCTCACGAATATAATCAGGTAAGTACTTGGGCGCCACTGCCGTATCTTCTATTACGCTCACTGGTCGCGCCTTCCCATACAAATTTGGCAACACACCAAGGCCAGCATTGCGCAGTTTCCACACACGTTGAATGTCTGCATTCCATATCAAAGGAAAGTAATAACCTAAACCCCCACGTCGCATAGCCTCCTCCATGTCTTTTGCCCAGGCCATTATCTCCTGCTGTGTCTCTGCCATAAATTCCACAATCAGTATGGCACCAGGGTCCCCCTGTACAAAAAAGCGGTTTTTTCTTTGCTCTGGGTTATCCTTTGTCAATTCGAGCACCGTACTATCCATTAGCTCCACAGCTGCTGGCTCAAAGTCCAGAGCAATCAAATTGGCATAAAAGGCATGCTCTAGTTTCTTCAGATGCACGGCTACCACAGCCCTATGTCCAGGCGGCAGGGGCGACAGCTCAAGCTTAAATTCTGTAAAAAACATCAATGTTCCTTCACTACCTGCCAGAAGACGGGCAAAGTTGAACCTCCCCCTGCCGCCAAAAGGCTCTGTGTCCAGCAAAAGATCAAGAGCATAACCAGTATTACGTCGCTTCACATCTGGATCAGGGTAATTGTGCCGAATCAGTTCACGGCGTTTTTCGTCATTGAGTAGGTTGTAGATCTGGCGGTAAATTTTCCCTTCCAATGTCTGTAACTGTAATTTTTGCTTAAATTCCTCGCTGGTTAGCGGACCAAAGGTGACATAGCTCCCATCTGACAGAAAGCCGCTTACTTGCAGCAATTTATCGCGTGTAGATCCATAAACCAGTGAATGCAGACCCGAAGCATTATTACCCACCATGCCTCCTAGTGTGCAACGTGTGCCTGACGAAGTCTCTGGACCAAATAGCAGGCCATAAGGCTCAAGCTTTTTATTCAGCTCTGCCCACACAATGCCTGGCTGTACACATGCCCATCTTTCCTTCTCATTGACCTCCAATAGCTGTGTCATATACCGTGATACATCCACGACTATGCCCTCGCCTACTACCTGGCCAGCAAGCGATGTTCCTGCACCACGCGGTATCAAAGGCAAACCATTACTGCGTGCAAACTCTATCAGAGCCAGAATATCCTCATTACTACGTGGAAAGGCCACAGCAATTGGTATTTTTTTATATTCCGAAGCATCCGTGGCATATATTGTACGAATCGAAAGATCTGTGTGTATTTCTCCTCTGAAGCCTTTGATTCTCATATTATTGCTTATTTTAAACGCTGCCTATAATGTGTATAAAGTTTTAAAAATTCCCTGTGCCAGACAAAAATTATTATATTATTCAATGATCCTATCTAATAACCTACTAATTATAAATGAATTACAAAACTCAAAGATCTTTAACCTCACGGTCACAATACAAAAAGTTATACCAGCTGTTATGCTTTTGTTTTTAGAGTTTTTTTTACCTTTGTATCAAATTTTTGAGAAATAAATAAAATCCACAACAGCTATGGACAAGAATCTACCTAAGAATTTTGAGCCTTCACAAATCGAAGAAAAATGGTATGATTACTGGATGAAGCACAAACTTTTCCACTCCGAACCTGACGACCGCAAACCATATACAATCGTGATCCCACCACCCAATGTGACGGGTGTTTTGCACATGGGACACATCCTTAACAACACAATACAGGATATTCTCATCCGCCATGCACGCATGAAAGGCTATAATGCCCTGTGGGTGCCTGGCACCGACCATGCTTCTATTGCTACAGAGGCCAAGGTAGTGGCTAAACTCAAAAAACAGGGCATTGACAAATATGACCTGACTCGCGAGCAGTTCCTCGAACATGCGTGGGAATGGACACACGAACATGGCGGTATCATTCTCAAGCAGCTGCGCAAACTAGGGGCTTCTGCTGACTGGGACCGCACAAACTTCACTCTGGACGAACATTATTACCAGAGCGTTATCAAGGTGTTCGTTGACCTGTACAACAAAGGTCTTATTTATCGTGGCTACCGTATGGTCAACTGGGACCCTGAGGCCAAGACAGCCATTAGCGACGAAGAGGTCATTTACAAAGAAATACCTGGCAAGTTATGGTATGTCAAATATCCCGTTGTTGGCGAGGACGACGCTATAGTCATTGCTACCACACGTCCCGAAACAATTCTTGCTGACACTGCTATTGCCGTCAATCCACAGGACGAGCGCTATAAAAAATACATTGGCAAGAAAGTCATTGTTCCCCTCATTGAGCGTGAAATACCTGTCATTGCTGATGATTACGTTGATCCTGTATTTGGTACTGGTGCCCTGAAAGTGACACCTGCACACGACCCTAACGACTATGAAATAGGCCAGCGTCATAACCTCGAAGTTATTGACATCTTTAACGAAGACGCCACACTGAACGAAAATGCAAAATTCTTCGTAGGCAAAGACCGCTTTGAGGCACAGAAACTAATGGTCGAGGAGCTCGACAGGCGCGGTCTTCTGGTCAAAGAAGAAGATTACTTGCACAATGTTGGCTTCTCCCAGCGTACAGATGTGCCAATCGAGCCACGCCTGTCCAAACAGTGGTTTCTGAAGATGAAGCCCCTGGCAGAGCCGGCCCTGAAGGCTGTGATGGATGGCGAAATCCGCTTTGTTCCTGAGATGTTTAAGAACACCTATCGCCACTGGATGGAAAACATACGTGACTGGAACATCTCACGCCAGCTATGGTGGGGACATCGTATTCCTGCATACTACATCCGCGACACAGAAGAGTTTGTCGTAGCAGAGACCAAGGAACAGGCGCTTGAGCTGGCTAAAGAAAAAACTGGTGACCAGAGCCTAACAATGGATGATCTGCATCAAGACCCAGACACACTCGACACATGGTTCTCTTCATGGCTATGGCCAATAGCCGTATTCGATGGCATACGTCATCCTGACAATCCTGACATCAATTATTATTACCCAACAAGTGTGCTGGTCACTGGTCATGATATTATTTTCTTCTGGGTAGCCCGTATGATAATGGCTGGTTATCATTACCGTGGCACTTATCCATTCAAGGATGTATATTTCACAGGCATGGTTCGTGATAATCAGGGCCGTAAGATGTCCAAATCGCTTGGTAATTCTCCTGATCCTCTGGACCTAATTTCAAAATATGGTGCAGACGGAGTGCGCTTTGGTATTCTCTCATGCTCCCCAGCTGGTGGTGACCTGCTTTACAAAGATGACCTACCTCAGCAAGGACGTAACTTTGCCAACAAAATATGGAATGCTTTCCGCCTTATCTCTATGTGGAAAGTAGACGAAACTCTGGGACAGCCTGCTGTCAACAAAGTAGCTGTAGAATGGTTTGAACATAAGCTAAACTCAGTTATTGACCAGACTGAGAAAATGTATGATAATTATCGACTTTCTGAGATTCTGATGACCCTTTACCAACTCTTCTGGGATGACTTTGCATCATGGTACCTGGAGATTATCAAGCCTAAGTTTAACAAAGAAAAAAATACTGCTTTCATAGACCGTCATACTCTGGAAGCAACAAAATCCTTCTTCGACAGCCTGCTTCGCCTCTTGCATCCTTTCATGCCATTTATTACCGAAGAGCTGTGGCAGAAGCTGAAAGAGCGCAAACAAGGACAGAGTATCATGTATGCTCCTTATCCAGAGGCTAAAGGATATGACCAGCAGTTACTTGAGCTTTTTGAGGACACGAAGAAAATTATCAGCACCATCCGTTCTCTCAGAAAAGAATATAAAATTGAGCCCCAGCAAAAACTTAACATCAAGGTGCGTGTCATCGACGGACAATATAATAGTACATTTGATGATGTTATACGTAAACTCTCAGGCATTGACCAGATAGAGCTTATTAATGATAAAATCAAAGGCGCTAAAGTCTTTATGATAAAGACTCTGGAATATAACATACCTCTTGGAGACCTGATTGATCTCAAAAAAGAACTCATTGACCTAATAGAACAGTACGATTATCAAAAAGGTTTCCTTCAGTCTGTACTAAAGAAACTTAACAATGAGAAATTCCTCTCTCGTGCGCCTGAGCAGGTTGTAGCCCGCGAAAAAGAGAAGAAAGCTAGTGCCGAGGCTAAGCTAAAGGCACTGAAAGAACAGATCAGTGAACTAATGGGCTTATTCCTTGACTAACAAGTATATACATCTCCAAAAACGAAAATGGCGGCTATGTGCCGCCATTTTCGTTTCATCAAATTAAAATTGACCTTATACAATAAAATTATTATCTTCAACTTTT
>JALVRO010000204.1 GCA_027031265.1 Bacteroidales bacterium
ATGCCACACCACTGGCAATGATTCCCATAGATTTGTCCGGTCCATCTATATATTTATTAAACGGAGACTTCTCAGATTCCTCCACCAGCTGTGATTGTGTCCCGATGAGTACCTTATAGCGCTTACGTGCATTGACTGGCAAGAGGACAAAACGCATAGGATCATCTGGCAGACGGGGTGTGTTTTGCTCACGTGGTGTGTCCGCAGTCTTGACTGCAGCACGGGAGTGAGCCAGGCGTGTGACGATACGCACAAGCACTGGCAGGCCCACACGCTCAGATAGCTCGAAAGCATAGCGGGACATATCATAAGCCTCCTGCTGGGTAGAAGGCTCAAACATGGGTATCATGGCAAACTTACCATAGAAGCGTGAATCCTGCTCATTCTGTGATGAGTGCATGGATGGGTCATCTGCAGAGACCACAACCAGGCCTCCTATCACACCAGTGATTGCAGAGTTGATAAATGGGTCTGCTGCAACGTTCAGACCCACATGTTTCATTGCAGCCATTGCGCGGCGTCCGGCATAGGACATACCGAGAGCTGCTTCTACTGCTGTTTTTTCATTAGCAGACCATTGGCGGTGTACATTTCTTTCCGCGGCTAAAGGACTGCGCTGTATGTATTCCATTATTTCTGTGGAAGGGGTACCTGGATAGGCATACATTCCGCTCAATCCAGCATCTAATGCACCTTGAGCTATTGCTTCATCCCCTAGCAAAGGTAATACAGGCATTTTTCTATCTGTTTTTCGATTTTTCTGTGCCTAATTTATAAAAAAAAATCTCTTGTCAAGGATTGCTATGGTCATAATTGGCGTAAAAAATCAAAAAAAAGTCTGACAGATTTGTGTGCCTGGTCTGTCAGACGGTATTTTATGTACTTTGACAGGTAATGATTAGGATCAAAATATGGCTTAATTTTTTCCGTGTGATGAGAATAATATTTAACCACCTGATCAATATTGTTAACACCATATTCTAAGGCTTTATTAAATAAATCGATAAACGTCTTATCAATTTGCTTATTAGCAACCCATGCGGCAAAGACAAAAGGCAGACCTGTCATATCTTTCCACTCTTTAGCCAGATCAAATTCATATTTAACACTACCCAGAAGTTTGAGAGCCCTGTCACCTATGACTACAGCTGTACTTCCGTTGAACAGTTCCTGCTCGAAACCCTCCCTGGCATTTATCCACCGTGGGCTTATCTTCCAATGAAATTTTGCCAGGACCCGGACCAGATTAACACTTGTACGTGACTGGTAATCAAGCATTATCTCCTCAACCTCAGACAAAGGCCTGTTACTAAATAGTTTTACTGAAGCCACAGGTCCATCAGCTACTATACCCCATGGCACAACATACTCAAGCTGGGGATGATCCTTGAGCACAACCACTGGCACAAGCCCTATATCGATCTCTCCTTTTATTAGCTTGTCAGCAATTAGCGAAGGGTAGTCAACCTCCAGCTCCATCAAATCTGCTAGCTCTCTCGAATGCTCCAGACCATAGAGAAAAGGCAAAGTATTTAGATATGAAACAGCAGCTACTTTGTACACTTTTTGACTGTGTTTTAGGCAATTAATAAATCACACTACAAAGCTATACATTCAAAAGTATAGTTTTCTCAAAAACCACCAAAACTCATAGTTTTATTTTGTAAATTTAAAGAAAGTTTAAATTTCGCTTAATTATGAAAAAGGTCTTCTTGATAACACTTAACTTATTGATTATTATGATGTCAGCAAGTTTTTCACAAAACTATGATTGGAAAGATATAGAAAATGCTTTTCATAAACAATTGCCCCGCAAGGCTGAGAAATTAGCACTGGACATATTACACCAGGCACAGACAAACAAATATTGTCCGGCACAGATTAAAGCCACAATTTTTATAATTAATGCTTATGATCAATACCGAGAGCAACCCATTATAGATGCCATTAACCTGGTCAAAAAACAGAAAACACAAACACCAGAGTGTCTCACATTTAAGAATGCAATCCTTGGCTATCTTTATTATGCTTATTACTTGCGCCACAGGTGGGAAATATTGGATAGGACAGATCTGTCAGCCGTTAATGACCAGGATATCAGGACATGGACTGTGAGTAATTTTGCCCAGGCGATCAACAACTATTTTTCCAGGGCTCTGAAAACCTTACCCCTGCTAAAAAAATACAAAGCACAAGAATATGGTCTTTTATTTCACAATGGTAGTGCTCCGTCTGCTCTGCGACCCAGTGTCTTTGACCAGGTAACACAGTGGATTATAGAATTTTATAAAGACAATGACCTGGGACTTGTACATCCTAAAAATTATTTCCAGATCAATGATCCGATATATTTCCTTCCTCCAGATAAATTTAGCCAGGTTAGAATAAAAACAAATGACACCCTGTCATCTGATTACAATGTACTACGAATCTTTCAAATATGGGAAAGAGAGCACCTGAGAGATAAGGACAAAGAAGCTCTGGTGGATATTTACCTTCAAAGACTAAATTTCGTTCATGACAAATACCAGGGTAATGACAGGGACCAGCTATATGTGCTTGCGTTGAAAAAACTCCAGCTTCTCTATCCCCGGACCCAACGTACATCAATGGCTTATTATCTTCAGGCAACATACTTTTTTGAAAATGCTGATGCTTCCGATTCTCTCAAGGCAGATTATCTGGTCAAAGCTGTCAGGATCCTTCGAAAAATGCTTGGCCATTACAAAAACAATGATATAACAGCCGAGGCACTCACACATGGGGAGAATCTACTCAGCAGTATTGAAAAAGAAAACATCGGACTTGAATCAGAGACTCCACTGGCCCCAGTACAGGCTTTCCCTATTCTGATAAAATACCGTAATTTGGGTAAGATTTATTTGCATGTTTATAAAATCGATGAATCTCTCTATTACTCAGACACATACTCTAAGGACAAGCTGGCCAAATCCCTGACCAAACCCCTGATCTACGAAAAAACAATACAGCTCGACGATCCGGGTGATTATTATTGGCACAGCACAGAATTCATTATTCCTGGGTTAAAGCCTGGTAAATATGCGATAGTCCTGAGCCAAAGTTCTAAGTTTGATAAAGACAAAGACTTAATGGCATACTCATTCGTTAATGTAAGCGCTATTAATTTGACAATTGAAAAAACTTTTGACCGGCTCAGAATCATTGCAAACGACAGACTGTCGGGTTCTCCTATAAAAGGCCTGGTAATCAGCATAACTCCAAAGTCTTATGGCCTTGATCATGGACGCACACAGAAAATAAACTGCAATTCGCAGGGTATAGCAGAATTCCAGCTACCAGGCTCCCGCTCTTGGGCCACTTATACAATAGAAGCCCGCAAAGGTGAATCAGAAATCCGGATAATCACATCTGGTTATAAGAGCAGCAAACCAGCATATAACGCATACAAGAGAGCTGTGGTTTTCCTTGATAGAAAAATTTACCGTCCTGGCCAGACTGTCTTTTTCAAAGGTCTTGTGTATGAGACAAATAACCGCGATTATCACAAAGCCCTGAAAGATTACAATGTACACATAGTTTTCTATGACATAAACGGTGCACAAGTAGGACAGATAGACACCCGTACAGATAAATACGGTGGGTTTAATGGTCAATTTATTATCCCAGCAGGACGTGCTACAGGTATGTGGAGAATGGAGATAGGCATTCTCAGAGCTACCAACTTCCGTGTCGAGGAATACAAAAGGCCCCAGTTTTTTGTCAAGTTTGACACACTTTCACAAGCATTCGTTGCAGGAGAAAAAGTAATCCTTACTGGTCATGCTACCAACTATAATGGCATAGCTCTGAATAATGCCACAGTAGAATATTCTATAAAAAAACGTGTTGGTAGTTTCTGGCTGTGGTGGTGGACCAGGCCAGAAGAATTCGTCGTTGGCTCAGGCACCACACAAACCGATGCTAATGGAATGTTTACCATAAATGTCGAAACAGATCCACACATAGAAAAAGGCAAGATTGCAGAATATATTATCAACGCCAAAGTCACTGATCTTAATGGCGAGACGCATTCTGCAACCACTAGCTTCCGTGTGGCCAACCAATCTGTATTTATCAAAATAAACACTGACCAGTGGCTAAACCTTAGCAGAAAGCACACCTTTAGCGTCATTATAAAAAATGTGCAGGACAAAGAGCTCACAGGCCTGAAAGCACAATACAAAATCGTTAAACTTATTCCACCTCGGTCACATCCTTTACTAAGCAGACTGTGGGACAGGCCTGACAAACCATTATACTCCCAGGAACAGTGGCATAAGTTGTTGCCTCTTTATGAATACGTTAACGAAGCAGATCCCTCGCATTGGCAAGATGGAAAGGTCATTAGAAAAGGCACAATCATAAGTGGGGAAAAATTTGCCCTTACCCTGCCAGGCCAGGGTGTTTATCGAGCCATTGTAAGACTGACTGACCCGAAAACAGGGGAGACAGTCACAGAAAAGCAGCTTATTTACGCCTTTGACTCCGACAGTAACAAAGCCCTGGCCCCCATAGCCTTTTATGCATCTCTTCTCGGAGATAAATACCACCCGGGCCAGACAGCTGAAATACTAATCGGCAGCGGATGGACAGGAGCTCATGTGTTTTATCAGATCACATGGAATGGTAAAATAACACAAGAAAAATACCTCAAACTATCAGCTTCGCAGGCTGTGCTGAGTATACCTATTTCTGAAGATATGATGGGCGGTTTCGCTGTCAATGTGCTTATTGTTAAGAACAACCGTGCCTTTAGCAAAAAAATCACAGTGCCTGTGCTATTCCCAGACAAAAAGCTAAAAATCTCTGTCACAGGTCTGGAGCACAAGGTAGCACCAGGACAAAAAATTTCCTTTAAAGTAAAAATCACAGACTCACAGGGCAATCCAGTTGTTGCCGAGCTATTGGCTTCTGCTTATGATGCCTCTTTAGACGCTTTTGCCAGGAATATATGGAGATTCTCCCTCTCTCAGGTAAAAAATATCACACATGCTCTAAATATTACAGGCATCAACAGCACAACAGACTCATGGACAATAAATCAACCAACAACATACGTACAGACCATCATTTTCTCATACCCAACCTTTGACTGGTATAGGTTTAATCTCTCATGGGGCGGGCATTACCCACGTAAACTCAAGGGTAAAGAAATGCCAACTATGGCAATGGAGGCAGAAATTAAACCCAAGGAAACAGCACCAACACCTGTAGCTGACAATATCACTGAACAAGAACCAGACCTGCGTAATATCATACTCAGAAAAGACATGCGCGAAACAGCTTTCTTCTACCCTGCCTTGACCACAGACAATAATGGTGTGGCTACAATACAATTCCGCATACCAGACGCCCTGACTAAGTGGAGATTACAGATCTTTGCCAATACTCCAGAGCTTGATTATGGTCTTATTAGCAAGGAAATAGTAACTGTCAAGCCCCTGATGGTTTATCCCAATCTACCACGGTTTTTCCGTCAGGGAGACACAGTCATGCTCTCGACAAAAATCGTAAACAATAGCACACAAAATGAAAATATCCATCTCAGGCTTGTGATTAAAGATGCTTTAAATAATCAACTTCTCACAAATGCGTTGGTCAATGAGGGTTATGAAAAAACTATCACATTAAGTCCTACCAGCTCTGGCATGGCAAACTGGCAGATAATCATTCCATCCGACCTGATTAACCCTCTGGAGATTACTATCATTGCACAAAGCTCAAAATATTCAGATGCCCAGCAAAACATTATTCCTGTGCTTAGTAATCGTGTGCTTGTGACCGAGACAATGCCTATGCCCGTAGGACCTATGAGAAGCAAGACATTTGTCTTTGACAGGCTCGTTAACCCTCGTTCTAGCACTGCACAAAATTACCGATACGAGATAGAATTCAATTCTAATCCTGTATGGTATGCACTAGTGGCTATTCCATACATGATGCAATACCCTTATGAATGTAACGAACAGCTTTTCAGCCGCTTCTATGCCAATACCCTGGCCAGTTTTATTCTCAACTCAGCCCCTCAGATTAAGCATGTCTTTGAGTTATGGCAAAAACAAGGTGCACAGGCATTAAAATCACCGCTTGAGAAAAAGCAGGAATTAAAACAAATAATTCTGGAAGAGACACCCTGGTTGATGGAGGGTAAAAACGAAACTGAGAACACAGCACGTCTTTCTTTGCTCTTTGATCTCAATCACATGGCTTATGAACAACAAGAGGCTCTCCGTAAATTACTAGAAAGACAGAATCCCGACGGTGGCTGGCCGTGGTTCTCAGGTATGCATAGTAGCTGGTTTGTCACACAACACATATTAATTGGTTTTGCCAGGTTAAAAAACAGGAATGTGTACGATTATACTACGAATCACCAGCTAAAGAGCTCAATCACACAGGCAATCTATTTTACTGACAGACAAGCAATTGAATATTACAATAATCTCAAAAAGTGGATAAAACCTGAGGATCTTAACAAAAATCATCTCAGCCCACAGATGGTCCATTATCTGTACATGCGAAGTATGTATCAGAATATTAAACTCAAGTCACATCAGGCCTTTGACTATTTCATGGCCCAGGCAAAGAAATATTGGACCTCGCTGAACCTTTACACACAGGCTATGGCAGCCATCACTCTTGCTAATTATGGTAACACTCAGACAGCAGAACAAATCCTGGCTTCTATCCGTGACCGTGCCCTCGAAGACAAAGAAATAGGCGTCTACTGGGCCGAAAACAAACCAGGGTGGTACTGGTATCAGGCTCCTATAGAGACCCAGAGCATGTTAATACAGGCCTTTAACCAGATTAAGCATGACACAACCTTTGTAGAAAAAATGAAAATTTGGCTCCTGAAGAACAAACAAACCAATAGCTGGGAGACTACCAAGGCCACAACAGAAGCCGTCTATGCACTGGTCTTCACAGGTTACAACTGGCTCGCAGAAAATAAACCAGTTAAAATCACAATAGCAGGACATACATATCCAGATAGACAGACAAAAACAGAAGCTGGCACAGGCTACTTCCAAAAAATATGGACAGATGGCCAGATAAAACCCGAATTAGGCAAAATTAGAGTCAATAATCCTAATCATCATCCTACATGGGGGGCCGCTTACTGGCAATACTTCGAAGAGATGGACAAGGTGCAGTCAGCCAGTGCGGGCGTCGCCGTTGATAGAAAATATTTCTTAGTCAAACGTGACGCACGTGGAGAACATCTCGAACCAATAACAGATGGAGAGCCAATACAGGTGGGGGACGAACTCGTTGTGCGTATCATCCTGACAGTCAGCCGGCCTATGGAATTTGTGCATCTCAAGGATATGCGCGCTGCTAGCTTTGAGCCCAAGGAACAGCTATCTGGCTATCACTGGAAAGGCGGCATTGGCTATTACCAGTCGATACGTGATGCTTCGGCAAGTTTCTTTATTGATTATATAAACAAAGGACGCTACGTGTTCGAATACCGCGTCTATGCAACAATGGCTGGCCAGTTCTCTGCTGGATTCGCCACATTCCAATGTATGTATGCACCTGAATTCTCGGCACACAGCAATGGTATGAGAGTAATTATAAAAAAACAATAAAGCTATGAAAACAAAATCACTCGGTCTGTTTCTAGTAATCTTCAGCCTACTTGTTTCGTCATGCAGCTGGTTTGGCAAAAAGATTCCATCAGTGAGTCCCAACTTTATCACACTGCCCAGTAATGGCTTACATGTGATAGATGGCATCAACTACCTAGGGCTCAGCGTTATCAGCAAAATAACAGACACTATGTCTGGGGACAATATCCTTATTTCTCCGCTAAATTTAAGTGCAGTAATGACATTACTGTGCCAGGGAGCTGGTAATGCTACAAAAGATATTATAAAAAGCACACTTCATTTCAACGGACTGGAGGAAATTACAATTAATAGTACATTCAAAACATTAATGGAGCAGTTGGGAACAGTAGATCACGAAATAGACTTCTTACCGGCTAATGCCCTATGGATACGTAATGGCTTTATGCTCCAGCCTGATTATATGGACAAGGCAAAGACCTATTTACATGTAGATATTTTTGTTCAGCCTTTTAACAATCAATACCTGTTAATAATGAACAACTGGGTCAAAGACAAGACCAATGGTAAGATAGATAAATACTTTAAGCAAGTCGATCCCAATGATATGATGGACCTGGTAAATGCTTATTACTTTACAGCAGCATGGTATGATGGCTTTAACCCTGATAAAACTGAAAAACAGCCCTTTACGCTAGAGAATAGCCAGAAAGTACAGGTGGAGATGATGCATGATGTTATTTCTCAATGCCGTTATATGCAGAATGATTCTGTTTCTGTGGCAGAAATCTATTTTGGCCGGGGTAATTATTCTTTGATCCTCGTCGTACCTAGAGCTAATGATGGTATAGACGGCATAGCCCGTGGACTGAATCCGGATACATGGAATACCTGGATAAGCGCCCTTTCCCAGCGACAGCCTGTAGATGTGATGCTACCCAAGCTCAATTTCAACCGTTTTTATGACCTTAGACCATATCTTTTAAAATTGGGATTAGCTCCTGTGTTCGACACTACAGCTGACTTTAGCGGTATAAGCCAGGGCTTATACCTGACCAGGGCTTTTCAGAAGACTGTTATAAAAATCACAGAGAGGGGCAGCGGTTATTCAGGTGGCATTATCAAAGAGCATACAAAGCCACAATACAGTATCGCAGCGGACAGGCCATTTCTCTTTGTTGTCAGGGAAACCACAACAGGAGTAATGGTTTTACTTGGAATTATAAAAAATCCAAATATTTAAAACAATGAAAACCTTACTTAAAATCTCCGTACTCGCAGTTATCACACTGCTTTTCTCCTGCAATCTATTCGGCCCTCAGACAGGAGAAGAATTGTTCGACCCCACAGTTATTAAACTACCACAAGGGGGGAATCAGGTTATAAAAGGCATTAACCAGCTGGGCTTTGATGTGCTCAGACAGGTGACAGACAAAAAGTGCACACCAGCCAATAATATGATTTCGCCTTTTAGCCTGAGCACTGTGCTAAGTATGCTTTATCAAGGCAGCAACGGACAGACACTGGACGAATTAACACAAATTATGTATCTGCAGGGACTGGACAAAGACCAGGTTGCTGAGACTTACCACACCTTGCTCACAGAGCTACCAGATGTGGACAAGAAAAAAGTGACTTTCTCGCCTGCCAACTCCCTGTGGATAAAGCAAGGCTTTGATGTTAACCAGACTTACAAGAATTTTATTGCTGACAAGTATATGGCAGATATATTTGAACGTGCATTTGACCAGGGCACAGTAGACGAAATAAACCAGTGGGTAAACGACAAAACAAATGGTAAGATAACCAAGATAATAGACGATCTAAATGGTTATGTAGCAGCTTTGCTTAATGCAATTTATTTTCACGGACAATGGCTGGATCAATTTCCAAAGGAAAACACCACACAGATGCCTTTTTACACAGACGAGAAGCTTTGTCCTGAGGTGGATATGATGAACGACGAAATTTCTTATATGCGTCTTGGAGCTAATGACTCATTGCTTATCGGCGAGCTGTACTATGGTCATGGTAATTATTCGTTCGTTGTGCTCCTGCCCTACAATGGTTATTCACTCAAAAATTTAGTTCTTTCCATGGATGCTGACAAATTCGCAAATTTAATGCAGGAACTATCAGAAGCAAAAGATGTACCTGTATACTTACCGAAATTTAAGTTCGAGTTCAAATACGAAAAACTAAAAGAGCGTCTCATTAACTTAGGTCTTCAGACATTGTTTACCTCTGATGCAGGTCTGGACGGTATTAACCCTGACCTTTACATAGACAAGATTGTGCAAAAGACCTTCGTGGAGGTTAATGAACAAGGCACTGAAGCAGCAGCTACTACAGGAGCTATGGCCATGGACGCAACAATGCCACAACAAGAACTAAGAGTCGATCATCCCTTCATGTTTGCTATTCGTGAGACCACGACAGGGTTGATTTTGTTCCTTGGCACAGTGGTAAATCCAACAGAAAATGAATAATTCTTTATGCTTATTAACAACTAAAAAATTAACACATGAAAACCATTTTTAAAATATCAATCATACTTGCAGTTATCACACTGCTTTTCTCCTGTAATCTATTCGGCCCTCAGACAGGAGAAGAATTGTTCGACCCCACAGTTATTAAACTACCACAAGGGGGGAATCAGGTTATAAAAGGCATTAACCAGCTAGGCTTTGATGTACTCAGACAGGTGACAGACAAAAAGTGCACACCAGCCAATAATATGATTTCGCCTTTTAGCCTGAGCACTGTGCTAAGTATGCTTTATCAAGGCAGCAACGGACAGACACTGGACGAATTAACACAAATTATGTATCTGCAGGGACTGGACAAAGACCAGGTTGCTGAGACTTACCACACCTTGCTCACAGAGCTACCAGATGTGGACAAGAAAAAAGTGACTTTCTCGCCTGCCAACTCCCTGTGGATAAAGCAAGGCTTTGATGTTAACCAGACTTACAAGAATTTTATTGCTGACAAGTATATGGCAGATATATTTGAACGTGCATTTGACCAGGGCACAGTAGACGAAATAAACCAGTGGGTAAACGACAAAACAAATGGTAAGATAACCAAGATAATAGACGATCTAAATGGTTATGTAGCAGCTTTGCTTAATGCAATTTATTTTCACGGACAATGGCTGGATCAATTTCCAAAGGAAAACACCACACAGATGCCTTTTTACACAGACGAGAAGCTTTGTCCTGAGGTGGATATGATGAACGACGAAATTTCTTATATGCGTCTTGGAGCTAATGACTCATTGCTTATCGGCGAGCTGTACTATGGTCATGGTAATTATTCGTTCGTTGTGCTCCTGCCCTACAATGGTTATTCACTCAAAAATTTAGTTCTTTCCATGGATGCTGACAAATTCGCAAATTTAATGCAGGAACTATCAGAAGCAAAAGATGTACCTGTATACTTACCGAAATTTAAGTTCGAGTTCGAATACGAAAAACTAAAAGAGCGTCTCATTAACTTAGGTCTTCAGACATTGTTTACCTCTGATGCAGGTCTGGACGGCATAAACCCTGAATTATATATTGACAAAATTATACAAAAGACCTATGTAGAGGTTAATGAACAAGGCACTGAAGCAGCGGCAGTGACAGGAGCACTTATGAGGGCAGCATCTATACCTCCGGCAATGGAGTTAAAAGTCGATCATCCCTTCATGTTTGCTATTCGTGAGACCACGACAGGGTTGATTTTGTTCCTTGGCACTATTGTAGATCCGAGTGGGAATTGATAAGCCTATGTGATAATAATTTAAGCCATATTACACGAGCGGGCCCGAGGCCCGCTCATGTAATTATAGACCAGTTATTTCCCTGCTCTTCGACTAAGCAGGCTATCCACAGCACGGCGGAGGCGCTCGTATCGCTTCATGGAGAAGCCAATATCTTTGTATGCTATTCTACCCTGACGGTCAATGAGATAAATTGTCGGATAGCCTACGACTTTATACTCTCGGTCAGTGGCCTGTGTGGTGCGAATCGGCTCATAGGTCATTTTACGGTTTTGGCAGAATTTGAGCACCTTGTCTGTCATACCAGGCTTGTTGTCAATGGAGTTTATTCCAAAGACGGTCAGTCCCTGGTCCTTTTTCTCATTATAAAGCTCTGCCAGATAGGGTATGGACATGGCACAATAAGGACAGTGTGTGTACCAGAACTCAACCAGAATAACATTCTTACCAATATAATCACTGAGGCTAAAAGGCTCACCTGTGCGATAGAAGCTACCTTTTATCTCTGGAGCCGACGCACCAATCTCAAGCATGTTTGCCAGAAGCTGTGCATCAGACCCTTCGTCAAAAGTAAGCTTTGGGTACTTGCTAAGATAGCCTTTAAGCTTTTTATTCAGAGCCACTGTGTCTACTGGTTCAAACTGTACATACGTGAAGTCGAGCTCATCACGATAACTGCGCTTTGCCTTCCTGACCTCTGCTATAGATTTTATTGGAAAACCAGTACTGGTATCTATTATGTAACTAACTATTATTGTACGTTTCTTTGTGTTTTTCTGTGTGCGCAATAACAAATACTTATGACCGTCTATTATAGTGTCTTCAACCACAAACTCGTCAAACCCGGACTCCCTGGTCACCAGATCCATAGGATGGAAAAAGAAATTAATCCAATCACCGTAACCTATCAACACAGGATCTACCTTTGGATAAAAACGTATCCTGTGCTTTGTGGGATAAACAGCATACAGACCCTTCTGAAAATTATAAACCAGCGAATAAGGACGATACTTGTTATCCACCCAGGCATAACCTCCGAGCACTGTATCTTCAGGAGTGCGAACCAGCCATGCTTCATA
>JALVRO010000205.1 GCA_027031265.1 Bacteroidales bacterium
GTACCTCGTACAACAGTGTCAGATCCTCCAGCAGCCGCCGGCGTGCCACCTCTTTGTCTGGCAGTTGCAACCTGTATTTTTTCCGTAGCTGAATACGATAGCACTGTCCATATTCATTCTCCACCTGGCTGCCACTAAATTCTTCCTCCAGACTAATACCTTTGAAATCTGCGAGCAGTCTGTCCAGAAACTCAAAAGCCTTTATCCGTGCCTCAAACTCACTCTTCTGACCATACCATATTTGCTCCTGTCCTCCCTCGCCCTGGCGCTCCCAGAACAATTTACCCGCACGACGGTATATGTCATCCTCCCTGTCAAACATCTATGCTTTTTAGTCTTCTCCTGTTTCTGGTTCACTGTCCTGCGGCTCCTCTGCAGAAGCTTCAGTGACTTTCTCCTTCTGTTCCCTGGCTTTCTTATAATCTATTATTCCCCACAATGCACCCCATGCTATACCTGCTAACAATCCTAATAAATGGCTCTCCCATGACACACTTTTCTGTAGCGGTAATACACCATACAAAAGACCACCATAAATGGCTCCAACGACTATTGCCAGGATAATTGACAAAGCGCTACGACGTGCTACACCATAGGCAAAAGTAAAGCCTATCAAAGCAAATACAAGTCCACTACAACCAACATGATAAGCAGGACGTGCAAATATCCAGACAAGCACGTCAGTTGTCAATAACAGGACCCAATAACCCCAGATAAATTTCCTGGGATAAGACAACGCCAGAATAAGCGACACAAAGACCAATGCAAGAGTGTTGTAACCAATATGCTCAATATTGGTATGGATGAATGGGGCCAAGATTATTCCTATCAGCCCTTGCTTGCTTCGTGGATAGATTCCATACCTGGAAAAATCAAAACCAAAAAAAGCCTGCAAGGCAAAAATCACCCACATTGCCAGCACTATGCCTGCCAGCATCTGTAAAGCCACCCAGCGGGGCGATGTCTTCCTTCTCTGCTGTGTGTTGTTTTTTCTCATTTTTTCTCCTTTTTATACCAAACCGATAAAAATTTATTAAACAAACTTTGGTATAATGCCGACTATCTAACTGTTTCAGAACAAGAGTCTGCTAATTGTTTTGAAATATTCCGATTTATCGGAACAGGCATTGTTAGCAAGCCGGTATTATTTTAGAGATACTATTCCAAATTTAACAAAACCTATCTTTTTTCTGACCCTGGGACAGGAAATTTTTTCCCATGCCTCCCTCATGCCCTGGCTCCAGTCAATATCATCCACAACGACCAGGGTGTCCTTGCTCACCTTATCGCATATATGTCTGAAATAAAGTAGAGTAGCATCCCGACTATGATTACCATCAACGAAAATAAAATCTGGCTGGTATGTGTCCAATATTTCATCCAGGACATCATCAAAAAGAGCATTAACAAAGATTATATTTTTCTGGTTAAACATGCTAGCTATGCGACGGGCAAAACTGTGTAAAGTGGCATCCCCCTCTATTGTTATTATTCTGGCCTGTGGGTTAAGGATGCCCATGACCACTGCACTGAGGCCTATACATGTGCCCAGCTCCAGGATTGTTCGTACTTTTTTCCTTAGGGCAATTAGAGCAATAAGAATAGACTTTGGCACAGAAGAACAACTCCTGCGCACAACCACGCGCAGCAACTTTTTTTTATTTTTACTAAAACGGCTACCTGATCCAAAATCAGTCATATAAAATTGAAAATCAGACAACAACAATCGTCTTCTTGTCCACAATACTTGAAAAATTTTCTTGGTAGTGTGGTTATGTTTTAATAATTTTAACACAACTTAAAACTTAATTTTTCAAATCTGACTCAAGTCTATGAAAATTAAAGCTTACTGGAAAATATTTGCAAAACTTTTATATCCTGCAATCCTTGTCATTAGTATGGGTTTTATTTTTGTCCAGCAAATACAGATAAAACAACGTGATAATAAGATCTCCAAATTACAGGAGCAAAACACCAGGCTAGAGAGGGCTTTAGATGCTACGCGCAGCGATTTTTTGATAATGGAGGCAGAAATCAACCGTCTACAGGAACAGATCAGCATACTCCAAGGCAAATACTATCAGGTCAAATCTGAGCTTGATAGCTTATCCACTTATAACTCCCACCTCCAACAGTATACACTTGAGCTCGAAAAAAGTTTTCGCATTATTACCACACGTATTAATCAGCTCTCAAAGTTTGTCCATAAACTCAATCAAGGGCGCACTACAGCCAAACAAACTAGCATACGCAAACCCGAAAGACCACATAGCCGCTAAAGTCCCAGGATAGAATATAGCCTGCCTTATAGCATTTTTTTCTTCCTTAGATTTACATAAATTTGGGTTAAATCTAAAAAACTCTCAACAATGGAATATCGTATCGAACATGACACCCTGGGCGAGGTTAAAGTCCCTGCCGACAAATACTGGGGAGCCCAGACACAGAGATCTTTTCAGAACTTCAAGATTGGAGAACCTGCATCTATGCCAAAGGAGATTATCCGTGCCTTCGGTATTTTGAAAAAAGCAGCCGCTATGGCTAACTATGAGCTCGGCGTACTGCCACAAGAAAAAATGGAATGGATCGTCCGTGTGGCAGACGAAATAATCGAGGGCAAGCTTGATGAACATTTCCCTCTGGTTATCTGGCAAACAGGCTCTGGCACACAATCCAACATGAACGTCAATGAAGTTATTGCCAACCGTGCTCACGTGCTCATGGGCAATAAGCTCGGCGAGGGTAAACGCCTGCTCCATCCAAACGATGATGTCAACAAATCACAGTCTTCCAACGACACCTTCCCTACAGCAATGCACATTGCAGCTTACAAAATGCTAATGGAAGTAACTATCCCTGGCGTAAAAAAACTGCGTGATGCCCTGGCCGAAAAGAGCAAACAATTCATGAAAATCGTCAAGATCGGCCGTACACACTGGATGGATGCTGTTCCTTTAACACTGGGACAGGAATTCTCCGGCTATGTTGCCCAGGTGGACGAAGCTCTACAGGCTATTAAAAACACATTGCCCCACCTGGCACAGCTCGCACTGGGCGGTACTGCTGTTGGTACTGGACTGAACACACCAAAAGGCTATGCAGAGCTCGTGGCCAGGAAAATAGCCGAAATCACAGGTTATCCATTCGTCACAGCACCTAACAAGTTCGCATACCTGGCTGCGCACGACGCTATCGTAGAAGCACATGGCGCACTCAAAACTCTGGCTGCCGCCTTGATGAAAATCGGTAATGACATACGTGTGCTGGCCTCTGGTCCCCGCTGCGGCATTGGCGAGATTAAGATACCTGCCAACGAGCCTGGATCCTCTATCATGCCTGGCAAAGTCAACCCAACACAGGCAGAAGCCCTTACAATGGTTGCCGCACAAGTATTTGGCAATGACGTTGCTATCAACGTGGGCGGTATGAATGGCCACTTTGAGCTTAACGTCTTCAAACCAATGATTATTTACAACTTCCTGCAGAGTGCCCGTCTGCTTGGCGATGCCTGCGTATCATTCACAGACAAACTCGTCGTGGGCATAGAACCAAATATTGAACGTATTAACCACTTCGTACACAACAGCCTGATGCTCGTCACAGCTCTGAACCCCCACATTGGCTACGAGAAAGCAGCAGAGATCGCCAAGAAAGCACACCGTGAGAACAAAACCCTCAAGCAGGCAGCTATTGAGCTTGGTTATCTGACAGAAGAAGAATTTGACCAGATCGTACGTCCAGAAAAAATGGTTGGTATTGACCTGGATAAGTTAGACGACTAATTCGTCATTAGATAAATGCTAATCAAAAGGCGGCCCATAGCGTGCCGCCTTTTTTTATTTCCTCACCGTCCGTCATAGCTCATTATCAATATGTTAAACAAAAATTTTCGTCAAATAAAACTTGATTTTTATCAATGATTTAGTTAACTTATTGTGTTAAAAACTAAAATTCTACTGAGCTATGGCACGCAATTTTTTCTTATCGCTTCTTTTGTGCTCACTAATAATTGTGGGCTATGGCCAGCCTGTCTTTGACGAGGCTATTTTACTCTCTCCTCTCACCGATGGGCCATACGGTGTATTTGCTATAGACATAGACCAGGATACTAATATTGACATTATCACTGCTTCATACTATGACGGACGTATAGGAGTATTTGAGAATGACGGTAACGAAAACTTTATTTTTCACATTATTACATCCGAATTGGGGGGAGCAAGATGTGTCCAGGCCGCAGACATTGATGGAGACGGAGATATTGATATTCTTGGAGTAGGTCTTGCAGATGATAAAATAGAATGGTACGAAAATACTGGCTCTCTTGACTTCGTCACTCATGTGGTCACTGACACTTTAGATGGCCCTAACTGGGCACAAATTATAGATGTTGATAAAGACGGGCACATGGACATCGTGACAGATTCATACAATGATGATATCTTTATATGGTATAAGAATGATGGAAATAATCATTTCTATCCACATGTAATAGCAAAAAATTTTGACGGACCTTCGTGTGTATATGCCACTGATATTGATGGAGATGGAGATATTGATGTAGCGGTTTGCTCTGCCCTGGATGGGAAAATAGCCTGGCTGGAGAATCAAGGTAACCAGACCTTTGTGGCTGATACTATTGCTACCTGCACCTCGCCCCGTTCTATTCTAGCGGTAGACCTGGATAATGATGGGGATATAGACCTGGCTAGTGCCTCCTCTGGTGATGATGTGGTAGCTTGGTATAAGAATGATGGGAATCAGAATTTTACAAAACAAAAAATCACAAACTTAGCAGATGGAGCTTATTGCGTCTATGCACGTGATATTGACAAGGATGGAGACATAGACCTATTGTCAGCCTCTTACAACGACAACAAAATTCAATGGTATGAAAACGATGGCTCCGGCACATTCAACACTCATCTGGTATCAAATAGTGAGGATGGAGCCCTGGCCGTTTTTGCTGAAGACATTGACCAGGATGGTAACATTGACATTATTAGCGGTTCGCGCCAGGAAGACAAATATTGCTGGTTCCAGAACGATGGTTCGCAGAGTTTTACAAGAAAAATAATTACACAGGGTGTTAACAACCCATTTAGCGCTACTAGTGCAGACCTGGACAATGATGGCGACATAGACCTGATATTTTCTTCGGCTCTTGATAATCACATTTTTATTGATGAAAATATGAATAATGAAGCTCTAAGGGAGCATATACTGACCACATCATTCAGTGCTATTTACTGGCTAAGCACAGCAGATTATGATGGTGACGGAGATGTGGACATTGCCGCATGCTCAAAGGACGATGATAAAGTTGTGTGGTTGGAAAACAAGGGAAATTTCTCCTTTCAAGAGCATGTTATAATCACGAACATAAACCAACCATTAAATTTATACTCTGCAGATATGGACAAGGATGGGGACGTGGATATTGTTTTTACTTACTCTGCCACTAACAATTCAATTGCCTGGCTGGAAAATAACGGTAGTGCCACTTTCTCCAGGCATAATATTACTACTTCATTTAGCACAGCAAGGTATGTGTTTGCCTCAGATATGGACAAAGACAATGATATGGACATCATCGCCGCTTCCCATGATTATGACAAAATAGTGTGGTTTGAGAATGACGGTAGCCAGAATTTTACCGAAAACACCATTTCTTCAACCTGTAAGGCTCCTCAAACGGCCATAGCTGCAGACCTGGATAATGACAAAGACATGGATGTAATATCTGCCGAGAGTGGAAGCAATACAGTCGCCTGGTATGAAAATGATGGTAGCCAGAACTTCACCAGGCACGTTATATCTGATACTGCATTAAATGTCTATCATGCCACAGTGGCAGATATGGATCTAGATGGAGACCTTGATGTGCTCTCTGCTTCTTTCAATGACAATAAAATTTCGTGGTACGAAAACGATGGTAACCAGAATTTTACAGAGCACATCATATTTAATCAAGGCGATGGCGCATTATATGTTTGCGGTATGGACATAGACCTTGACGGGGACTCAGATGTAATCTCTGTTTCTTATAACGACAATAGTGTAATACTTTTCTTAAACCGCTTGTTAGCTATCACAGTACAGCCTCACGACACAACAGTCTGTCCTTATGCACCTGCTGGCTTCTACGTTGTGGCTAATGAGGCGCTCTACTATCAATGGCAGGCTGATACAGGTACAGGATTTATTGATATACATGACGACAGCAACATAAATGGTTCATCCACTAGCGCCCTTGGGATCAAGAGCGCTTTACCCGAATATAGTGGAATCCCAATACGTTGCCTGGTTTATAATGATGTGTATAGCGTATACTCTGATACTGTTTTCCTCTATGTGGTGGACACCACCGCGCCTATAATCTCATGTCCTAACGACACAACTATCATCATTCCAGCCACAGATAATTATTACACTGTTTCTGGTACTGAGCTTGATGCCACTGCTTCGGACAACTGTGGTGAGCTTAAAGATTTTTACAATGATTTCAATTGGAAAGATTCTTTAAAAAACGAACATATCCCTTTAGGCCACACTATAATAACCTGGTATGCAATAGATTTTGGAGGTGACACTTCTACCTGCTACACAAATATTAATGTTGTTCATAAGACCACACAGACACAAGACATTGCCGGAAGTCTTGTCATTTACCCTAACCCTGCCAGAGACCTTATCACCATCCAATCGCCCAATCTCACCAGCTCCTTAATTACAGTATACAGCACCTCAGGTAAAACCATTACCAGACGCATTGCCACGGTAGACTTAATCCATATTAGCACCGCAGCTCTTCCATCTGGAGTTTACTACATATCCATCACTGGGAACAATTCACACATAATCAAAAAGTTCATAAAGAAATAACTTTCTCTCCTGGGCAGGCTAAGAACCTTAGTCTGCCCTGTGCTTTCTCCGATAAAACATGTTGTAAAACAGATAATTACCCAAGACTACCACAACACCTATTTACTTTATTTATTTTAAAATAAATTTCATACACTCCATCAAAAAAAGGTTTACTTTTCACAAATGTATATGTAAATTTCTTTAAACACTTAAATTTCAATTACATGAAACACATTATTGCATTTCTCCTAATTATTTTTTTATCTGTCTTCCCTGCGAAGGCCCAGCTAACTATTCTCACACATCTGGATGAGTATCCCAACGCAGGACACCAGCCTCATGATGCTGTGATAAAAATTGACCATTATCTATACACGCTCACGGCTCGTGGTGGCCCGCGTAATTGGGGTGAAATTATACGTTACGATCTGCTCACAGACAGCCTACAATCTGTGTTTTATCTTCGAGACACAACAGGTCACTATCCTTATGGCTCAGTCGTATATGATGGCACTAATCTATACGGTATGACCAATAGGGGCGGACGTCTGGACATTGGTACTGCATTTAAGTTTAATCTCCAGGATAGCACATTCCACACAATGTTTGAATTCACCGGTCAGGGCCCTCCTAATGAAGGTACTTACCCCGATGGCAATTTTATTATTGTCGGCGATTATCTCTATGGTATGACACAAGTGGGGGGTGCACATATTCTGGGTAATATTTTCAGGATAAAAATATCAGACTGGACTTTTGAGAACCTCTATGACCTGGACAGTGCAGACGGAACAAACCCATGGGCTGATCTGTACTACGATGGCTCCTATTTTTATGGTGTCACGTCAAAAGGCGGTGCTACAGACTCTGGCACGATCTTCAAATTTGACCCAGGCACAAAGACTTACACCAAGCTGCACGACTTTGACAAACCATCAGGTGGATGGGCTTTCTGCACCCTCATCTCTGATGGTACATACCTCTATGGAACTACAATGAGAGGAGGTAATGACGGTCAAGGTGTTATTTTCCGGATAGAAAAAGACGGTAGTAATTACACTGTGCTTTATCATTTCAGCTATACGACCGGAGGCTCTCCTGCAGCCGGACTTACCCTTGTGGATAATGCCCTTTATGGCACAATGATAAGTGGCGGAGCTAACGGATATGGAGGACTATTCAAGTATGACCTTGCTACTAATACCTTCACAGTACTGTGCGACTTCCCTTCTGACATAAGTCAGTCTACTTCCACATTACTGTTTTACAATAATTACCTTTATGGTACTTCTTCCGGTGGTGGGCCACACGATCAAGGTAGCATCTACCGCTTCCAGCTCTACTATCCTGAAATCTCAGTCTCACAGGGACAGAATTACATACCTGACTCGGGCTCGGTAGACTTTGGCACAGTGCCTACTAATACACACAAAGACCTGACTTTCACAATAACCAACACTTCAAGCAAAGGTGTTCTTAACATCTGGGGCAATCCAAACATCACGCTCAAAGATGGTAGCGTATTCTCTGTAGTGCAATATCCGGCCTCTACCATTGACCAAGGTGCCTCATCAAACTTTGTCGTGCGTTTCAAGGCTCAGGACACGCAGAATTACGCTGATACACTTATTATCCGCAATGACGATCCAGACGAAAACCCTTATATCATCGTCCTCCACGGAAAAGGTGCTACTGCTACAGCCATAGAAGACCTGGACAATGAAATTGCCATATATCCTAATCCATGTAAAAATTACTTGTTTGTCCGCACGCCCCAGATACCCCAGTCCATCTCCCTGTATGACATCTCGGGCAAAAGGGTCATGCAGGTGCCCAATCCCCATGCTTTAACCAGAATCAACCTGACTCACTTGCCACAAGCAACCTATGTATTGAAGATAAAGACTAAAGACGGCACACTGAGCAAACGGATTATTAAGCAGTGAAAATCCTCCAGACGACGGCGGCCAGAGGCCGCCGTCGTTTTTTACGTTCATCAAATAGCCCAATAAAGTCTTCATCTTTTTTCGTAAATTAAGCGAAACTTTCTAAAAACCAATCGTATGAAAAAAGTTTTATTTGCTATTTCCCTGCTTTTTTTGGTTTTCAGTTTTCAATCTGCAGCACAATATTCTGTGCTGACAGATATGATCAACCCCAACAATAATGGAGGCAATCCCCATGGGTCCCTGATCTCAGATGGTACTTACCTTTATGGCATGACAAGCAAAGGCGGCACTTACTCTTATGGACTTATCTTCAAGTACAAGATTTCGGATGATACTTATACCAAAATATTTGACTTTGACGGAGACAATGGCAAAACTCCTAACAGTTCTTTAGTCCTGGATGGAAATATCCTTTATGGCATGACCTTGTATGGAGGAAAATACGACAAGGGTGTGGTATTCGAATTCAATATCATAGATAGCACTTACACAAAGCTATATGACTTTGATGGCACTCATGGCGAGAATCCTGCAGGCACGCCTTTTATTGTCAATAGTTATCTCTATGGAATGACAAAATCAGGAGGGGCTTATGGCAAAGGCGTTATCTTCAAAATCAATCTCTCTGATGGGACATTTACTGTTATTCATGAGTTCAGCGGCATCGAAGGTTATAGTCCTCAATCTGGATTTGTATCTGACGGTTCTTTTCTCTACGGTGTGACATCCCGAGGAGGAACCAACAACAGAGGGGCTCTGTTTAAGATAAAACTCTCGGATGATTCTTACACCAAAATTTATGACTTTGTCTCTACTACAGGTAGCTCTCCCTATGGAACCCCTTTATTGACAAACAACTATCTTTTTGGAATGACATACTTAGGCGGTCAAAATAATAAAGGAGTTATTTACAGTTATGACCTGACAAATAATGTGTATGATACACTTTACAATTTTGACGGCACACACGGTAGTATGCCGATGGGATCACTGGTTACAGACGGCTCAGACCTGTATGGGCTGACGCCTTATGGAGGTGCTAATAACAAAGGCGTTATCTTCAAGTTACAGCTTAGCGACACAACATATTCTGTGCTTGCAGACATGGATGGGACAAACGGTAGCACACCTTACGAAAGCCTCTATCTCGTGGGCACTGTCCTTCTGGGGCTCGGATACCAGGGAGGCACATTCGGACGAGGCTCTATGTTTATGATAAGCACAACTGGGACGACTGTTTACAAATTACTTGATTTCACTGGTTCGCAAATAGGCGATCATCTAGAGCGATCCATAGCCACAGATGACCAATATATATATGGCATTACCAAATATGGAGGCAAAAAAGTACAGGGTGTTGTTTTTAAGCTGAACAAGCAAACACACGCCATAAGCAAAATATTTGACATTGCAGATGCCGGAGGAGATATGTCACAAGGAGGAGGTTTGTTCAAAGATAGGGATTTTCTTTACATTACTTCCTCTGGTGGTGGGAGCAATGGCTATGGCTGCATTATTAAAATCTCCCTTCTGGACACCTCTTACCAGGTTATTCATGATTTCAACAATACAGATGGTGCATATCCCAAAGCAGCTCTTATAGCTGATGACAATTATCTTTACGGCACAACGGCCAATGGAGGAGCGACAAATCAAGGCACAATCTTTAAGATTGACAAGGCTACTGGACAATTAACAACTTTACACGAATTTAATGGATCTAATGGTATAAAACCTTTAGCTCCTCTCACTCTGGATGGCAATGCTCTCTATGGTCCAACACAAGCAGGCGGTAGCGGAGCAAACTATGGCCTGGTATTTAAATACGACCTCTCCACAAATACTTATTCCGTACTTCATCAGTTTAATGGGACAGACGGACAAAGCCCTGAATCTAAACTACTACTCTTAGACGGATATCTATACGGCACTACAGACCTGGGTGGTGCTAATGGTAAAGGAGTTGTTTATAAGCTTAATACTGATGGTACTACATTTACTGTTATTCATCAGTTCAACAACACAGACGGAACTACTCCAATAGGCTCTCTAACAACAGACACGACATACCTCTATGGTGTATCATACGAAGGAGGAAACCATGGTGCAGGTACGATTTACAAAATAAAAATATCCGACATTACATTCACGAAACTTTATGACCTATCAGCCTTTGAGGGCTTTTCATCTGCCGATCTGGCCCTAGATGGAGACTATCTTTACGGAACAGCCACTTATTCAGGACAATACAACTTTGGACGGGTCTTCAGCTATAGAATCTTTTATCCTGAGATAGACATTATTGATAACAATGGAACTTCCCTAAACAGTGGCAGCACTTATGACTTTGGCCAGACACAAGTTGGCTCTGAAAAAACATTATCCTTTGTAATAAAAAATCTCGCCACAAAAGGCACTCTTAACCTTTTGGGACAGCCAAGGGTACAGTTAGCTCAAGGCACAGCTTTCACATTGCAGCAAGATGCAGTGACCACACTGCCACCTAATCACACATCCCCATTCCAAATAAGATTCACCCCAGCTGCAGCACAGGTTTACCGGGACACAATCATTATCAATAACGACGATCCCGACGAAAATCCATACATCATCTACATTACAGGTACAGGTAGTACTACAACTGCACTGGTTGACGCTGAAGACAATACCATCAGAATATACCCTAACCCGGCTCATAACTTTATTCAGCTGGATATGACGACCAGGCCCGATGAGATATGGATCACAGATATGTCTGGCCGGGACGTTTACCACACAACACAGGCCGAAGCACAAATGACAATAAACCTCTCTGGCTTGCGGAACGCTATCTACTTTGTCCACATTACAACACCGCAGGGAACAAGAGTCAAAAAGATAATCAAACAGTAATATAGTAAAGAGTGGCAAAGTCACCGGCTAATATTCTAATGTCTTAGCACTAACAAAAAAACGCAAAAAGAGCGGCACCGCTAAAAAATCTATCAAACGGCGCCGCTCTTTCTTGTTTCATTAATGTATACAAAACTTCTACATATTCCCAAGCCCTATGGCGTTATAGCAGAGCAGGCCAGAACCACACCCAGACTATGGCAAAGCAAAGATTATCGCACATAGAAGCGTATTATCTCTGTCGCCTTATTACCAACCTTATCCCAGACTTCAACCGTTACTTTGTTAATGCCTTTCTTAAAGCCAGTAATGTAATTGTGATAAGACAATTTCTTGCTACCATTGACCGAGTAATAAATCTTGCTAGTGCCTGTATAGTCGTCAACAAATGACAAAAACAGCTTTGTATTCGGAGCGTAAACAGACAATGAGTCTTTCTGTCCAAGTGTCTCTATGTCAAAACTATAGAAAATCTTAGGAGGCTGTTTATCCAAAAACAGTAAAAATGAACGAATATTACGGTTGTTAACATTATCATACCCCACAATGTTGACTTTATGCAAGCCTGGTTTCTGTGCGTCCAGGGTGAACGGACCTGTATAATTTCGCTCCGTTGGCTCATTGTCAAAGTAATATGAAATACTCTTCACTCCTGACTCCAGGTCCTGTGCACTGACAATAATCTTTGTCCTGGAAGAGACAAAAACTGTGTCCGAGC
>JALVRO010000206.1 GCA_027031265.1 Bacteroidales bacterium
TAACTAATCTTCAACCCATGAGCAGCCAATAGACCAGGGCACAGCTTACGGCAAAGAAAGGAATAGAGTAAAGATGGAATTTCCAGATTATCTTGCGGTCAGACGATAGACGCATAGCAATGAAGTTGGCTAGTGAACCAATAATGAGCCCATTACCACCAATATTTACCCCAAAGGCAATCGCTCTGTAGTCATGGCTGAAGTGATGCGCAAATATACTGGCCGGCACATTGCTAATGACCTGGCTTAGCAGACTGGAAAAAAGAAAAGTATTTTTACCAGAGTCCAGGTTAATGTTATTGACCAGTGCATTTATTTCGGGGATGCGGGAGACAACACGCAGATCAATGAATATTATTATAAAGAAAAGCAGGAGCATCCAGTCTGTCCTGGCCAGCACCTGCTGTCTCGTCCACAGGTAAAAAATTACAATTAGTACCAGGCCCTCTACGATCCAACCATAGCTAATTGCCAGGAGGAAGATGATCAGCAATGCAACGGAATAATAAAATAGCTTATGATCCGGCGGTCTGGGTGAGAAAGGAGTATCGTTGTAATGAATCTGACGGGCAGGGAATGCTGTGATTGTCAGGATGATAAGTAGAATCATAGTCAGGACAAAGAGTGGCGTCATTTTGTACATAAAAGTAAAAAAAGGTATATGCCAGTTATGCCACAGGAAGAGATTTTGAGGATTGCCAATAGGAGTGAGAGCCGAGCCTACATTTACTGCCATTGCCTCAAAGATAATAAGTTTGACAAGGTTATTTTTCATGCCTCGCAAGGTGCATATAGTCAGAGGTATTACTATAAAGAGTGTTATATCATTTGTCAGGAAAGTGGAAAGCAGGGCAGAAAAACTGACGAAAAAGAGCGCTAATTGCCGTTCTGTCCTTATCTTTTTTATTATTCGTGTGGATAGGCGCCTGTATACACGGCTCTCTTTCATCCCAACTGTAGTGAGCATCAGACCTGTAAGCGAGAGGATGGTACGCCAATCAACGTATTGCGGATAATTCCTTATCTGGCCTGGGTATAATATCATTAGCAAGATAAGTACTCCCAAAGCTATTAAAACAACTGCTTGCTCGCGGACAAAGTTCTGTATTTCTATGCGTTGCTTCATTCCAGATTTTTCCAGACACGGCAAAGATAGAAAATATGCCAGTTTTTTTGTGTTTTAGAAAAATGTCAATCTTTATGTATATTCTTTTAAGTGCTTTAGGTTTTGTAGGCAGAAAGTTTAATTATTTTTTGTAAAAAACTTATTTATAGGTATTTATAATTTTAAGGGTTTGTTTTAGATGCAAAAAGAAAAATAGCACGCCAGCTTTTAGAGCGTGCTATTTTACTTACAAGTACAAATATCCAAAAAAACAATATGAAAATATAAAAAAGTTTATTGTTTATTCAAGTTATTGATATACAATAGAATGAGTTCTGTAGTGTGTTGCTTTTTCAGGGCCATTAGTTCTCTGAATTTTTTCGCACTGCCTTCCATACATAGTTCGATAAGCCCTGAGCGTATAATAAAAGGAAACAAAGTAATGGAAATCATATCAGTAATTATCATTGTATGGGTGGGTAAATTTTGTTCAGGGATGTTAAGCTGTTCATATAGAGCTTGTTTAAAATTGTCCAGGATGTCTTTGATATGATTTTGTGCGAATGCAGAAAGACTTTTCCTGAGGATTGGTGCATGGCGGTTTACTTCATTTGCAATAAAAAGAGGTACTTGTGGATGGCGAATAAAGGTGTCAATTATGTTTTCTGTGAATTTTTTGATTCTCTCCTCTAATGGTAGGTCTTGGGCTAATATCTGAAAATTAGGCAGGAAATATTTTTCCAGAGCTTCTTTGAATAGGGTAATCAAAAGATTTTCTTTGTTGCGAAAATAATAGTTTAGCATTGCCTTGGTCACGCCTGCTTTGTCGGCAATGTCCTGGAAACTAACACCATCGTAGCCTTTTTTTGCAAACAGGTCAAAGGCTGCTTTCTGGATTTTTTGTTTTGTGTTTTTCATTTTCTGGTGTGTTTGGGTTAACAATCTGATCTGAGACAGTGAATTATAGACTCTGCTGTATGCTGAGCTCTTTCTTTAAAAAAAGTATAAGGATCTTTAATATTATGATAAGTATTTAGATTGAGAATTATAAGTCCGTGTGTTAGTGGTAGCTGAATTAAAGATACAATGTCCAGCAAGAGAGAAAATGGATCCACTGGTTTGATAGTACCTTTTCTGGCTTCCTGTTCTACTTGTTTGTAGAAAACTTCTACATTAGGAAGAAAGATTTTTTCAAGCTCGTCACTGAACAAAGATGCCATGCTATTGTCCCACTTTGTTATCTCATACATGACAAAATTTAGTGTCCGGGGGGCAGATAAATATGCTTCTGTAGTTTTGTTGATAAATAGTTTTATCTTGTCAAACAGGTCAATAGGCTGTCCCAGAATAGAGAAACTTTTTTCCCATAGCTCAATTATACATTGACGGAAAACTTGCTGGAAGAGTTTCTCCTTGGATCGAAAATAATAGTGCAGTAATGCTTTGTTGACGCCGGCGGCTCTGGCAATGTCAGATGTACTGGCGCCGTCAAAGCCTTTTTCTATGAATACCTTTTTGGCTGCTAATAAAATTTTTTCTTCTGTCTGTAATTTATTTTTCTGGTGCGACGAGGGATCGTCCATAGTTATTATTTTTAGAATTATAATTAAATTACAAAATTATAAAATTAGATTTAATATAAAAATTTTTTTGATAAGGGACAATTTTGATTTAAGGTGCCTACAAACACCAATTATTAACCGTTACAAGATGAAATACCAATATTAATAAGGGTTGCCGCAGAATTAAAATAGTGATAGTTTTTGGTTAAAGAATCTATGCCTGGACAACCCCCTGGAATTTATCTTATCTCTTTGCCAAAAGACGTCAAGGACAACAGGACTAGCTTGAAATGCTGACGGGCAAATGGTAGTCACAGTTATGGCAAGCAAGATACCAAAGACCACGTGGATAAGGCTTATCCTAACCGGCCAACCAAAATCCACAAAATATTCATCAAAATAGTCAGGCATCCCTGTTTTTAGTCCATTGTCACCACCACGTGTCCAAAGGGTCACAGGATCAGCAGACCAATTTTGAAAGTCTGATAAACAAAGCGTATGCTTACAATGGTCAGGACTAGCACCTGGTTCCAGGCAAAATAACCCATAGCAGATTCGAGCTATCCGAAAATTAACCAGATAATATTACCCAGTATTCTCATAACCACAATCTTATATTAATTTTTGATATTCCTCCATCACAAAATTCATAAGCTCTTGGATGTACTCCTGTGAAAAATCAAACCTGATACCTGCTGCCTGGTAAATTTCTGGTATTGGACGGCTGTATCCTAGAGATAGAGCCTGCTCATACATGTCAAGAGCTTTCTCACGGTCTTGCTTATAATTACGCCATACTGCAATAGCACCCAGCTGAGCTATGCCATATTCGATATAATAAAACGGCACTTCAAAGATATGCAACTGTTTCTGCCACAGGTTAGCAGCATACCATTCTACCTCTGACCAGTCCACACCAGATCCAAAATATTTTTTTACAAGGCTGAGCCAGTGTGAATATCTCTCCACACTGCTATGACCCACATGGGTGTACAACCATTGCTGGAAACTATCAACCATAGAAATCCATGGCAACACGCGTAGTACGCTTTCTAATTGGTAACGTCGGGCACGTCTGAGATCCTGCCCGTCAGGGAAGAAATGATGCCAGTGCTCCATGGAAATAAGTTCCATAGACATAGACGCCAGCTCTGCTATCTCAGATGGCAGTTCTTTCTGCTCCAGGGCCTTTAGCTCCCGGCTGAGGAAAGAATGCACAGCATGGCCTGCTTCGTGTACTATTGTATGAACATCTGTAATAGTGCCGGCTGCATTCATGAAAATAAAGGGCACACCACTGACAAGCAAAGGATAATTATACCCGCCAGGAGCTTTGCCCTTGCGCGACTCCAGGTCAAGGAAACCTTTTTCGACCATTATGCGGAAATATTCTCCATATCGGGGCCGCACAGACGCAAGCGTCTTTATTGTTTTCACAATAAACTCTTGTGCCGTGTGGAAGGGCACAAGAGGTGCGGCCCTGTCCAGATCCACCTCCAGGTCCCATGGCTTGAGGCTATCCACATCTAGCTTCTCCTGGCGAATCCCAAGGACTTTCTCCATTACTGGTACGGCCGCTTTGGCTACTGATTGGTTTAAACGTAGGACGTCTTCTACGGTGTAGTCAAAGCGTCCAAGCTCATCATGCTTGAAATCACGGAAATTGTCATATTCGGCGTTTTGGGCTATCTGTGTGCGCAGTTCAATAAGACGGTCCAGCAGGTCATTGAGCTTGTTGTAGTCTTTTAGCCTACGGGAGGCGATTTTGTTATAAACCTTTTTGCGCATAGTGCGGCGATGATCATAAAGGTAGCGCGATGCCTGCTGCAGCGTTAGTTCCTTGCCCTCACAACGGATGGTCATTATGCCTGTAATACGAGCAAACTCCTGTGCCAGTTTGTCTTCTTCGGTCATCAGGTCAATGTTTCGCTCGTTGAAGAGCTCTATCTCTCTCTTAATCTTGCGGATAGCTGTGTGATATTTCTCCTCCAGACTGGACAGGAGTGGATGGGAGACAAGTTTCTGGTTAAGCTCGTGAGAGAGGCGTATAATATTGGGTTGTATATTCTCAATAAAGTCATTGTAAGCTTTCTGGTAGTCAGGGTTTTGTGTGTCGCGTGTCATGTTGATATAGCGCCAGGCCAGGTCTTCGTCAATTTCGGCCAGAAGCGAGCTACGTCTGAGGAACCATTTTTCGAGTTCGTCAGTTGACTGTGGGTTTTGTTTCAAGAGTTGCTCAAAGTGTGGTTTGATCTCATCCCAGGAATTTATCATTTTGGTGTGTGGTTTAAGGTTTTGGGCAAAGATATGAAAATACCTGGTGCAGTTGAAAATGTTTTGCTGGAGGGAATTTAGCAAAGTCTATATTATTTGAGCTTGAGAATTTTGAGAGCTGTCAGGAAAAGGATCTTAATGTCATGGAATATAGTAGGATTGGCAAAATATTTTTTATTCAGTTCTATTTTATCAGGTAGAATGTTTTTCATATAAAAATTTTCGACTTCTTCTTTTGTTGTAAGTGCAGCTTTTTCAAGTAATTCATTTTCTTTGATGTATTCGATAGAAGCATAACAAGTAATACCGGGTAAGTATTTTTCATAATAGACTTTTTTTTCTGAAGGGAGTTTTTTTACTCTATGCAGAAGCTCAGGTCTTGGACCGACCAGACTCATATCTCCTTTGAGTACATTAATAAGTTGAGGAAGTTCATCTAATTTATATTTTCGCAAAAAATAGCCTATTCTGGTAACACGAGGGTCTTTCATTCCCACTGTAAGGAAACCTTGTTTGTCAGCGCCTACGCGCATAGTACGAAATTTAATTAAGTTAAATTCTTTAAGACCTTTAGTAACACGTTTTTGTTTGTAAAATATTGGACCCTTGGAGTCAAGCCTTATAACAAAAGCTATAATTAGCATTAAAGGCGAGAAAAGTATAAGAAGAATTAAAGATACTATTATGTCAAAGAGTCTTTTTATAATAAAATTAATTCTTGTTTTCAAGCTCATAAATAATGCTGTTTAATTTTTTAGCCCAGTTCCAGGAAGTCAGAATCATTTCTTTGAGTCCGTATTGTGCTTTCCACTTGAGTTTTTTTTCTATAAGTTCTGTGGACGCATAAATATAAGCAATATCACCGGGACGTCGGTCTACAAACCTGTATGGAATTTTTATACCAGTATATTTTTCAAAAGCGTGAAGCATTTCTAGCACGCTTACGCCTCTACCAATTCCGATATTGTAGTATTCGTAATTTTTTTCATTATTATTACTAAGGAGTCTTTCTAATGCAATTATATGTGCATCTACCACGTCCATAATATAAATATAATCTCTAACAGGTGTACCGTCTGGAGTATCATAGTCATTACCATAAATATTGAGGTATGGTGCTTTACCGAGTGCTACTTCTAAAATAAAGTGCATAAGATTAGCTGCTGATTTAGGTATATCACCTAATTTTGCGCTAGGATGAGCACCAACTGGATTAAAATATCTAAGGGATATTACTTTGAAGTTATGATTTACTGTATCTTGAAGTATTTTTTCTCCAAATTGTTTTGTGCGAGAATAAGGTGAAAGAGCTTCATTAAATGGATGATTTTCGTCGACTGGTAAATAAGAAGGAGTCCCATAAACAGCGCATGATGATGAGAAGATAAAATTCTTAACTTTGTATTTAAGTGAGAGCTCTACGAGATTCATCAGAGAAGTGAGATTATTGTAATAGTATAAATTAGGTTTCTCAATAGATTCTGGCGAGCTTTTGAGAGCTGCAAAATGTATAATAGCATCAAAATGCTGTGTCTTAAATACTTGTTCTAGGGCATTTTTATCACAGAGATCTATTTTATAAAAAATAGGTTTCTTTTTTGTGATATCTTGTATAAAAAAAAGGATTTTTATATTTGAATTTATAAGGTTATCAATGATTGTAACATTGTAACCTTTTTCTAAAAGGGCGGTAACTGTATGGGATCCAATATATCCAGTTCCTCCGGTAACTAAAATATTCGGCATTGTAAGATTGTTATTATTAGACATAGCAAAAATATTTAATAATTTGGTTAATTTCAAATTTTACACGTTAAGAGACTTTAACCCTTATCAAAAAATAAAAATAATTGTTTATAACAATGAATGTCAAGAAAATTTTGATAACAGGTGCAGCTGGTTACATAGGTAGTGTCCTAACCCGATTGTTATTAATCAAGGGATATGAAGTCCTGGCTTTAGATGTACTCAGATTTGGTGGAGAATCTTTACTTGAATTGATAAATTTTCCTAATTTTTCTTTTATCAGAGGAGATGTGCGTAATAAGGAGTTGATGGACAGTCTTTTATCCGGTGTTGATTGTGTTGTCCATCTAGCAGCAATTGTAGGAGATCCTGCATGTAAAAAAGAACCTGAGCTAGCCAAGGAGGTAAATCTGGATGCTACAAAACAATTATATGATTTATCTGAGAAGCGTGGAGTAGAAAGATTTATTTTTGCCTCGACTTGTTCTAACTATGGGAAAATGGATGATTCTGATGGATATGTTGACGAGAATTCTCCTTTGCGTCCGGTGTCATTATATGCTGAAACAAAGGTAGAATCAGAAATGTATTTGCTTGGCCAGGATAAGAAAAATGTTTGTAAGCCAGTAATTTTGAGGTTTTCTACTGTTTATGGTATCAGTCCTAGGATGCGTTTTGATTTGACTGTCAATGAGTTTACCCGTGAGTTGGCAATGGGGCGGGAGCTTGTGGTTTATGGAGAGCAGTTCTGGCGTCCATATTGTCATGTGGTAGATCTGGCTCGTAGTGTTGTTCTGGCAATTGAGAGTCCTGAGGAGAAAGTGGCTTTTGATGTATTTAATGTAGGAGATACTCGTGAGAATTATCAGAAGCAAATGATTGTCGATGAGCTGAAGAAGTTTTTCCCTGATGCCAGGATTAAGTTTGTACACAAGGATGAAGATCCACGTGATTACCGTGTGAGCTTTGAGAAAGTGAAGAATCAGCTTGGGTTTGAGATAACCAAGACAGTGCCAGATGGTATTCGCCAGATAAAGGAAGCAATAGAAAAAGGCATAATTTCTGACCCCTATGATCCCAAGTATAAGAATATCTAGGTATGGAAAGAGAGTTTGAGAAAATAATTCAATTTATACGCAATGTTTTTGGTGCTGAGAATATTTCATTACATGAGCCCTGCTTTTGTGGTAATGAGAAAAAGTATGTTATTGATGTTATAGAGAGCACATTTGTTTCGAGTGTTGGGGAAAAAGTGACTGAGTTTGAGCAGAAAATAGCTAGCTATACAAGTAGTAAATATGCTGTTGCTGTGGTGAATGGAACAAGTGCTTTACACTTAGCTCTTCGTGTGGCTGGGGTGGGAGAGAATGATGAAGTAATCACCCAAGCTTTGAGCTTTGTTGCTACAGCAAATGCAATTAGATATCTTGGAGCACATCCAATATTTTTGGATGTTACGTCTAAAACAATGTCTCTGGATCCTGAAAAAGTCTATGATTTTTTATCTAATAATGTCCAGCAGCAGAAATATCAGGGTAAAAAGGTTAGTATTAATAAGTTGACGGGGAGGCGTATTGCTGCTTGTCTTCCTGTTCATGTTTTGGGTCATCCTGCTAGGATTGATGAAATTGTACAGATATGTGACGAATATTCCATACCTGTTATAGAAGATGCGTCGGAGAGTCTGGGTACATTTTATAAAGGTAAGCACACAGGAACTTTTGGTTTGATGGGCGTTTTGAGTTTTAATGGAAATAAAATTATAACTACTGGAAGTGGAGGGATGATTTTGACCAATGATAAGTCACTTGCAGTGAGGGCGAGACACCTAAGTACACAAGCGAAGCAAATACACCCCTGGGAATATATACATGATGATATAGGATACAATTACAGGCTGTCGAATTTACAGGCTGCTCTGGGACTAGCCCAGGTAGAGAAATTAGATTTTTTTGTGGATCAAAAGCGTAAGCTAGCGCAGGTATATAAAGATTTTTTTGACAAAATGGATAAGATTAAATTTTTCGAAGAGCCTGAAAAAGCAAGATCTAATTATTGGTTGAATGCGATTTTATTACCAGACTTGAATTTTAGAGATAAATTTTTAAAATTGACGAATACAGCTGGAGTAATGACCAGACCAGTGTGGAGACCTTTGCACAAATTGGTAATGTTTAAAAATGAGTTGGCTATGAGTCTTGAAGTTACAGAAAATATTTATAAACATGCGGTTTGTTTGCCCAGTAGTGTAATTAAGCAAAAGTTATAATTTTTTTTATTTTTGCATTTTAAAAGATTGTTTATGCATAAAGACCTTATTATTCCAGAAAATACTAAAGTTCTAGAAGTTTTAGACAGATTTGACCATAATGACACACCTATTTTTATCTTAAAGTCAGAACGAAGAGGTATAGTTGGTTATATTCTAGATATGGTGCTCAGATCAGTAGCCCTTGATTTTAGGAATTTAATAAAGCCTGTAGCTACTTTTACATTGAATAACTTTTATTTGATTGACCAGAAAGAAAAATCTTATTCTGGAATTGATTTAAAGAATTATTCTTTGGTAATTGAAACATACGGAACTTCTCTGGAAAAGTTTTATGGCCCTATATTAAATAGAGGGGTCAATAATGATATAAGTACTGTACCCGTAGTCATTATGGCAGGTGGCCAGGGTAAAAGATTAAGACCTCTTACTAATATTATTCCCAAGCCATTGATTCCTATTGCAGATAAGACTGTGTTGGAGGTAATAATTGAACGTTTTTACCAGTATGGAATGAGGGAGTTTTATCTAACCCTTAATTATAAAGCAAAATTTATAAAAGCATACTTTAGTGAATTAGCGCCAGCTTACAATTTGCATTATATAGAAGAGGATAAGCCTTTAGGAACAGCTGGAGCGTTGAGATTCTTGCGTAATGTGGTAAACAAACCTTTCTTTGTCTCCAATTGTGACACTTTGATTGATACTAAGTATCAGAAAATTTATGATTTTCATTTACATAATAAATTTGACCTGACAATAGTAGGTGCTATCCAGAGAATCAAGATACCATTTGGTATATGTGAAGTAAAAAGGGATTTTACGCTGATTGAGATGAGAGAAAAGCCAGAATCTTACCATATTATTAATACCGGAGTATATGTAGTGAATCCCCGAGTACTAGATATTATTCCCCATAATAAATTTTATGATATAACTGATTTTATTTCAGATATTAAAAAAGTAGGAGGAAGGATTGGAGTATACCCAATTTCTGAAAAGTCATGGATAAATCTAGGTAGTTTAAGTGATTTTCAAAAAAATATGGATAAGCTGCTATGATATCGATACGTGATTTGTCTCTGGCATTTGGCGGTAGGATTATCTTTGACAATATTAATCTTGAAATATCAGCTTCAGATAAAATAGGGCTTGTAGGTCGTAATGGCTCTGGTAAGACTACTCTTCTGCGTCTTATCCTTGGACAGATTAGCCCTGAGAGTGGCGAAATAATTACAAAGAAAGATATAACCTTTGGTTACCTTCCCCAGCATCTCCATTATACAGATACTACAACGGTGTGGGAAGAGACCATCTCTGTCTTTTCTTTTGTCACAGAGCTAAAAACACAGGCAGAGAGGATATCCCAGGAGCTAGAACAGCGCACAGATTATACTTCTCCACAGTATCTGAGACTTATAGACCAGCTCGAACATATAAATTTGCGTCTGGCACAGATACAATCTGAAGGGCTTGAATCCAAAGCAGAAAAGGTTCTTCTGGGGCTGGGCTTTGACAAAAGCACCTTTAACAAGCCTACATCAGAGCTTAGCGGCGGCTGGCGTATGCGTATAGAGCTGGCCAAGATATTGCTTAGCCGTCCAGATGTGTTAATACTGGATGAGCCCACCAATCATCTGGATATTGAGTCAATTCAATGGCTGGAAGATTATCTTACTTCTTTCAAGGGTGTGATTATACTTGTTTCACATGACCGCCGTTTTCTGGATACTGTGACCAACCGTACTGTGGAGATAGTCAAGGGAAAGATTTATCACTATCCTGTGCCTTATTCGAAGTTTGTTAAACTTCGTCAGGAGCGTATCGAACGCCAGAAAGCTGAGTGGGAGAACCAGCAGAAAAAGATAAAGCAAACAGAGAAATTTATAGAACGTTTTCGTTACAAGGCAACAAAAGCATCACAGGTACAGGCCCGTATTAAGATGCTGGAAAAACAGGAGACAGTCGAGATTGACGAACTGGATCAGGCAAGCATAGATTTCCGTTTTCCTCCGGCTCCCCGCTCAGGTGATGTGGTTGTAGAGATCAGAGAGCTATCAAAGGCTTATGATAATAATCTGGTTCTGGATAAAATTGATCTGACAATAGAGCGCGGGGAAAAAGTAGCATTTGTGGGACGTAATGGTGAGGGAAAAACTACCCTGGCTCGTATCATAGTCGGAGAGCTTGATTACCAGGGATTTTTTAAACCAGGTCATAATGTGCAGATTGGCTATTATGCACAAAATCAGGATCAGCTTCTGGATCCGGACAAAACTGTCCTTGAGACTATGGAAGAAGCAACTGTGGGTGAGGTAAAATCACAGGTTAGAACGATTCTGGGTTCTTTTCTCTTTTCTGGAGATGATGTGCACAAAAAAGTAGCTGTGCTCTCAGGTGGAGAGCGAGCACGTCTGGCTCTGGCAACTTTAATCCTTAGACCCTATAATTTGCTTGTGCTTGATGAGCCTACCAATCATCTGGATATTATCTCTAAAGATATTCTCAAAAAAGCTTTGTTGCAATACGCAGGTACTCTGATAGTTATATCACATGATAGGGGCTTTCTTGACGGATTGGCTGACACAGTTTATTATTTTCGTTCACATAAGATACGCCAATTTAAGGGAGGCATAAAAGATTTTCTCAGTTTTTACCGTGTGGGTACAGTTAGAGAGCTGGAGGAAAGTCGAATTAAAAAAATCTCCCTGCCTCATGCTAAACAAGAAAAAACAGACAATACTGATAAGAAGGCTATCTATCAGAGACGTAAGCAGTTGCAGAGACTCATTAACAAAACAGAGAAAAATATTTCTCAGGTAGAGGACAAGATTGAGAATCTGGAGCAGGAAAAGTCAGCCCTAGATGAGCAAATAGCCAGGGGTGCAACTGACCAGCAAATATTTGAACGTTATGGACAGATAACCAGTTTATTATCAGAGCTGGAGCAGACCTGGGAACAGTTGCATATAGAACTTGAAGAATTGAATCAAGAGCTAAAGAGTTTTGGCTAATTTTTATTGTATATTGTTTTTTGTAATTTTGAATGAACTTACAACAGGATAAGCGTATGGCTTTTAGAAATTTTTTCCGAAACCTGTGGGAATACGTCACTTCTACAATATTCTGGAAGACTGTTATCAAGCTTTTTGTCTTTGTGGTTCTGGTGTTGTTGTTGACATCGGCTTATCTGCGTCTGTATACAAGACATGGAAGGGAATATCTTGCGCCTGAGCTTAGAGGCTATACTTTGCCACAGGCTTATGATCTGGTTAAAAAAAGAGGCTTTAAGCTTAAAGTCATAGACTCTATTGACAATTCACTTGATAATCCGTTGCCTCCTGGTACTATAGTTGACCAGTCTCCACCTG
>JALVRO010000207.1 GCA_027031265.1 Bacteroidales bacterium
TAAAAGTCCTCAACCTCACCCCTGCCCTTGTCTACATCGTACTGTTTATGCTTGTCTTTGGCGGGTAATCACTTACTTCGAAGACTTTGATAAAGAGATTCGATGTTTTGTGCCAGCTTGGCGTCCTTGTCCCGTCCGGCTTTCGACAAAGCACAGCGTGCTTTGTCAAGATATTTTTTGGCCAATTCTGGCTTTTTTAGATGTGAATAAATCTGTGCTAGCTGATAATAATTCCTTGCAAGGATAATACTATCCCTGGGGAGCACCTTCTTGCGCAAATCCACCGAATGCAATGCATACCCCAAAGCTTTGTTATATTCATGTGTTTTCATAAAGACTTTTGCCAGATCACAGTATGATTGTGCCAGGTCAAGGATCTTCTCCTGGTTCATTTGCTCTTTAGCCACCCGGGTGTAATATTCGCGTGCCTTATCCAGATTACCCAGCATCTTGCTAATATAGCCCAGCTTATTAAACAGGTCCCCCAGTTCTTTTTGTTTTGCAGACAGATGCTTCCTGCGCACCTCCATAGCCTGTGTGAGATATTTTTCTGCCTTTTTCCAGTGTCCCCTGTCAATGTAATAATTAGCCAGCTTTTCGTAAAGCATTGCTACCAGATCATACCGCCTTAACTGGATGGCTATCCTGGAGGCTTTATTTATCCACTCAGTAGCATAAGTTGCCTTGCCCTCGCTTATGTAATAGTCTATGAGTGTGGTCAGTTTCATGAGTAATGCTTGTGGATCTGCTTGTTTGTCCCTAAGTAATTGTTTTATTTCTTTTTCCAGTGTCCTGATAGAATCTTTGGAGATTTGCCCATTGCTAATATCCTTAGCCTGTGGAATATTAATCTCTGGCCGTTTAAAATCTTCTTGATTAAACTCAAAATGGTAAAAAATCCAGTCCCAGAAATCAGCCATAGATTGTCTTATCTGCTGGACAAAAGCTTTTTTAACAAAAAAAATAATCTTACCTGTACTATTGGCAAAAAATTTCTCTCTCTGTAGATTAATCATGGACAAGAACTGTGTAGGTACATAAGTCTGTCTCTCATGGGAATAAACAAACCCAGCATGCTCCAGATCATAGATGTAAACAAAATGTGCATCAGACTGCTGTATCTGCTTACGCAGCAATGGGATAATCTCTTCCTGTGAATATTGAGATAGATGTATTCGCTTTTTTTTAATTTCAGGGAAAGCCTGGTCAATAATTCTTTCCACATTTGTGGCTGTGACAATAGTATCATAATAAACCGCAAGTATGCTCCTGCGATCCTCAGACAAAATCCTTATCAGGGCTCTGATATTTTTTTCCAGACCAGGCATTGGGACTAAATAAACTCCTCTATAACCGGATTAATGATATAATCACCATTAAATTTAAGCACAAACAGGTTAAAAAGCAAGGTACCATCTTCTTCGTTAGCAGGTTTTAACTCCCGCTTCTTTGACTTGATCTCCCTGAGAACCTTGAGCTGTCTGCTATTGAGAGTGTCATACATCATTCTGCCATACTGGTACACTATTTCCCGTGCTTCCTCCATTGTTAGTCTGGGATTGTCAGCATATAGAAGACAATAACTTACCAACTTGAAGAGCTGACGGATAAGGCCCCCTGACATGTGTACAAGATAATCTAGAACATCCTCGTTGTCAAAAAAACGGTCCACATCTATACGTCTTTTGATAACCTCTGCCAGAACAGTACGGTTGTGCAAATCATCCACACGAATTACTGGCAATACAAATGTGTCAAAATTCTCCTTTGTTATACGGTTTCGTGAATGAAACTGTGCTTCTATAGGGAAAGCCAGAATGATATTTGCATTAATGTTGCGCAAGGATGTATTATCATGCACAAATAGATTCTCATAAACTTTGGGTGAGACTTTTTCCAGACCGTCTATAATAAACAGTATATCACGGCCTTTGCCCTGATTTCGTATCAACTTGCGAATGTGACGCAACTTTTCATTAAAATTGTCAATAATCTCCGAATGCCTTGTCCTGATGTGTGTTCTTACCTTTTCTGCAATCTTGGAGTTTGCCGCAAACTCTGCTCCCATATCAACCTTTGCCATAAACCAACTTAGCAGATTAAAAGCAGCCCTGCTTCCTATCTGGGCATTAAAACCAGCGCGACGGCTCAGTTCTGATTGTATTTCTTTATCACTTATCAGATCCCGTATGATTTCCTCCAACAGCTTGCTACCCTCTTTGAGTCCTTTGTCTTCCTTTAGTTTTTGCTGGAATTTATAAAACAAAATGTAATAAAAATCCTCTGCCTGAAAACGGGTCATATTATATTCCTGCTCCAGTTGTATAAAAATTGTGTAATAGCTATCTGGACCTGAAATCTCATTTGATATTTTTTTTAGCTCTGTGGTCTTGCCTGAGCCCCTGTATCCTGTAAACAAAATCTTCTTGTAAGCCATAGGGTCTGAGAGTAAGCGTCCTGTATGCTGGTCCACATTTAACGCTCTTTTGATTAGCTGGCGGTAATTATCAAACCTGCCCTTGACACGTGCCACATCCAGATTAACATATAGCTCGGGATATTTCATTATATCAAAATCCGGTTCCAGGACAGTACGTGCATGATAAAGATCGCGAACAGGAAACTGGTAGCTCATACTTGATATTTTTTATACCATGATTTACACAAATTTAAATATGATTTTAATTTTTACAAAATTTTAAAACTTCATTTAGTCAAAAACTTCCTTCTGGTTAAAAAAGCTCTAATTCTGCAACTTACGGTAAACCTGCAACAGCTCCTTATCATTACCCACAAACTTTATATGCTTATGGTCAAGGAGCAAGCGGGCCTCACGTGTAACAGGTTTACGGGGAAAGAAAGTATCAGCACAGAAATTCAGAAACTTAACAATACGGAAAGCATCAAACCAGGAATAAAAACGCTTAACAAAGGTAAAAGAGGTCGCACTATTGCTTCGCATATTCTCCAGAGCCTGGGCAAAATCGTTTTCCTCTAAAAATTTTCTCAGGCAGCCAGTAAGCTCCAGATGAATATCTTTCTCGTATAGCTGCTCGACACGCTTGAACAAAGGCTTGAGATTCAGGAAACACTCCAGGGGATAAGTTGGATAATCATCCATGCCTTCTGCCACTATACGACGAATCACCGGTCCTGTACCAAAAGACACACGCGTTGACATGCGGGGAGACGGATATACACGCGTTGTCTTTATTTCAAAAAAATTCCCCAAAGGGATAATCTTGTGCAAAAAATAAAAATCCTCTCCTGCCTGCTGCAAACCCATGCCGCCCTGACGGGCATAAGCCCATGCCCTCACAGCAAATGCCGAGCCTACTGTATGATAAGCATAAGGGAAATGTACAACACGGAGAGCCTCAATATAATACCGCAAATAAAGCTCATAAAGCACAATCGCATGATACACTTCAGGCGGGAACTCATCCCCCTGTATTGGATGCTCAAAAGCCACTGTAGCCCCTGGTGCTGAAGCATGCTTACCAAACTCCTCTACCAATACCTGAAGGTAATTTTTATCACACAATGTGTCTGCATCAAGGCTGGCAATAATGCCATCTTCCCTATCAATCTTATTAAAACGCATCAAAGCAGCATCCATACCTAACTTCCTGGCCAGCCCTGCCCCTGCTATTTTGGACGGTAGGTCTGTCTCTATTATGGGTATGAAAGAAATGTGTTCATGGCTATAGCCTGGCAAAAGTTCTGCCTGGCGCTCATGCAGCTGGACGATGCTCGGGTCTTCTTTTTCTTTGCTATTAAATACCACTACTACCTCTGCCCTGCCTTGAAATTCACTCTGTGCCAAACATTCTATTGTACGGAAAAGACGGTATTCCCTGAAAGCCGGTATCACAATGATTATCTGCAAATCATCCGGTACTGGCTCCTCTGGTATATAACGGTTGTATGTCTTGAAACGTGTGAAATAAAAATCAGCAAAACCCATAGCTTATTTTTTGGGTATCAGTTCAATCCAGAAAAGTTTTGGCCAATTCTTACCCGTGACAAGCAGCCGCCCTCTGTTCCTATCATAAGCAATGCCATTGAGTACATCAACGCCAGACTTACGGTCCGAAGGACTGAGCAAACCATCCAGGTCTATGTATGCTTCGACCAGACCTGAATTTGGATTGATAATGGCTATTATGTTTTTGGTATAAACATTTGCATATATCCGGCCACCGA
>JALVRO010000208.1 GCA_027031265.1 Bacteroidales bacterium
TGGAGCTACGCTGGGTACACACTTTATGCACAGCCGCCTGCATCACGAAACAGTTAAAAAAATTCTTGCAGGTATTCTGCTACTGCTTGCTGTTAAGCTGATTTTCAAGGCTGTTTAACCAAAAAAATCCGTTCATGAAGAGACCTATTTATCTGCTTATAGTACTACTTTTCGGGATAGTAGGTGTCTATGGCCAGGATAAGCCGAAGTTTGAATTCAATGGATATATCCAGGTGCGTGGCGTGACTAATTTCGATGATTACAACAGCTTTATGCTGCGTCGTCTAAAGCTATGGGTAAAATCAACGCCTGAATTTTCTCGTCATTGGTCGTATAAAGTTCAGACAACGCTCTCGAGCCTTAAAGATGAGCATTTTTTTCTGCAGGATGTGATGATTAAGTATTCGGTGGGTACTTTTTCCATTGAGGTTGGCCAGTTTGTGCCCCAGTTTAGTCTGGAGCGCTTCCAGTCAGACTATAGGTTGCCTTTAATGGAAAGAGCAGCTGTTATAAATGCTCTGATACCTGATGGGACGCTAGGAGTGCGTGACCTTGGGCTTCAGGCTAATTATAAAGCAAAAAACAACCTTGTCCAGACTCATCTGGGAATTTTTAATGGCTATGGTATTAAGGAATACCGCTTTGCTAACCAGGGGTTTATGATAGTGCAAAAGAGCTCATTAAATCTACCTTTATTCACTGGCTATCTTGGTATGGGGTATTCTTTCCAGTACCGCCGGGCTGAGAATTTAGCTATTCCTAAAGTGCTCCCAGATACGGTCAATTACAGTGGCCCAGATGTGCGGTATAATATCTTTGTCGTTTACAGGGGTAGAAAACTATGGCTACAGGGAGAGTATCTCAATGCTAATTTCTCAGGTTCCAGGGCTTGGGGATATTATATGTTTTCGGCTTTGAGGTTGAACAAGTCACGGTTTGTCGCAGGTTATGAGTTCTACAAGGACTTGATTAGTGTGACCAGGGATTTGCCCTCGTTCAGATTGGGATATGAGTATTTAATCAATGATTATAAGCTCAAATTGTCGGTGGATAATTATTTCCAGCTGCAGGCAGGGGAGGTAAAAAATTACCTGCTAAGCCTTCAGCTGCAGATGTTTATTAATTGATTCCGTGATGTTTTTCTTATCCCAGATCTCAAAAGTTAAAAATTAATCGTATATTTGCTATAAACTCCAAAATATATACAGTTGCCAGGACGTAAGTTTTACAAAAAGAAGTGCTTTAACCCAAACAAAGAATTCAGGGGCACAACCAAAGAGCTTGCCCGTTATGCTAAAGCTCTGGGACATCCTGCACGTATAAAGATCTTGCGTTTTTTGAGCCATTCCGATTTTTGCTATACAGGCGATTTTGTAGATGTACTGCCTATGGCACAGTCCACAGTCTCCCAGCATCTCAAGGAGCTAAAGGATGCAGGCCTTATTATTGCTAATGAGCATCCTCCCCGTGTCAGTTATTGTATAAACCGCCAGGTCTGGGAAAGGGCCAAAGCGCTTTTTCATGACTTTTTTAATGCCCTGGCTGATGAGCACAGTCAACAGTCAAAAGAGCCTAACCAATAAATTTTCAGATAGATAGAGAATGTGTGAGAAATCACACATTTTTTTATGCCTTAAAACATCGTATTTTTACGATGAATGTCTTGTGGCTAAAAAATCTTTATCGCAATTTTACGATGAAAAATTAAAACACAAGCTTATGAAAGTTGCAATTGTTACAACGGACGGACAGACTGTAAGTCAGCATTTCGGCCGTTCGCCTTATTACAAGGTTGTTACGATAGACAACGGCCAGGTTGTCGGTGAGCAAATGCGCGAACGTGGAACTGGTCATTTTGCCCGTGGACGGAGACGCGAGAGCCACGAACATCAGCATCAAACTGGAAGACACGAGGGACATGGTTTTGGCCCAGAGGCTGATGCCAAGCATGCTGCAATGGCGGCAGAAATAGCAGATTGTGATGTCCTGGTTGCCGGTGGTATGGGACGTGGCGCTTACGAGAGCTTTGCCCGTGCAGGACTAAAAGTCATTCTCACAGATATGGTAAAAATAGAGGATGTAATTCAGGGAATCATTAATGGCACTATCAGGGATTTGGCTATGTCAAGAACAGATTAATTTTTTTCTCATAAATCATCGTAGTTTTGCGATTTACGATAAATATAATAAACTTAAAATCTTGTAATTATGTTCACTATCAAAGACAAAAAGCCTGTAGAAAATATCCAGACGCCGACGGCAAAGAAAAATATTATTAACCGCCGTCAGAAGTTTGGCCGCTACATTACAGTTAATGGCTGTAATGGCAGCTCTGACCTTGGCCAGCTCACTGTGGCTGTAGCTAATGCTATTCGTGACCGGGTTGCTAATGCCTTTGTGGATTGTCCTTATGCCCTTTTTGGTAATGTGGAGGGACCAGCACAGGTTATACTCCATGCAGATTACCGTTTGGTTATTGATGGGTGTAAGTCGCGATGCCTGACCAAGGCTCTGGAGTCTCTGGGCGCAGAGGTTACCCTATCCTATGCTATGGATGAAGATTTTGGTTTTGAGAAACATCCACAGCCTGCTACTTATTCGCAGGAGCAGGTACAGATCGTTGTCACTCGTGTGTTAGAAGATCTGGGTAAGCTAGGTATTGTTGAGAAAGAGTTAGTTAATCAAAATGAGTAAAAGATGGTTGCAAGAGCTAATGAATTTATAAAGAAGCAGCTGGTGTGGCTCGTATTGCTCTCCGTTCTACTGGGCTTTCTCATCGGGCCACATCTGGGTAAGGATGTCCTCTTGGGGCTGAAAAAGTTTATCATCCCATCAGCCTTTATTATGCTGTGGGCTTCTATGGTGACGATGAAAGTAGAGCATTTTACCAAGAGCTTCACGCAGCCAAAAAAACTACTTGTGGGAAATATTATGTCCTTGATAGTAGCTCCGCTTTTGATGTTGCCCATAGCCTTGTTGTTTGCTGCCAGGACTCCAAAGATTTATGCAGGCCTGGTACTGGCAGGTATAGCTCCTCCTGGTGGCTTTGTTACTTATTGGTCTATGATTCTGAATGCAAACATGGGATTGGCTGTGTCATTGACTTTAACCACATTCCTGGTGGCCCTGGTGCTCATCCCATTTGGAATGAAATTGCTAGCCGGTGGTAAGGTTAATGTCAATGTGATGTTTCTGTTTAAAAAAATCCTTGTCCTGGTCGTCGGTCCATTTATTCTGGCCATGATTACCAGATGGTTAATCATTCACAAGAAAGGGGAGCAAAACATGAATAAATTCAAACCTGCTTTTAGCCTGATTTCCAGTCTTATGGCCCTGTATCTTGTCTTCGCAGGAGTGTCCCTGAAAGCAGGTTTTCTGGTCAAAAATGCTCATGTGTTAATAATGCCTCTCGTTGGTGCATTCCTCTATTATCTGCTTGCTTATCCGTTATCTTTTTGGTTGCTACACAAGTTATTTAAGTTCCCACTCTTTGATACCATACCTCTGGTTTATGGTACTGCTACCAAGAATCTGTCTATCGCCATGGGACTTGCCGCTGCTGCCTTTGGACCTATGACCCTGCTCGGTGTCGTGCTGTGCATGGTCTTTCAGATGCCAATGGCTTCTATGTGGTACAGGTATTTCAGCGGCCGGGAGATAACAGAGCATGATGTCGTACGGCGTGAAGTGCTCAAATTTGGAGATAAAGAGCTTGAGGTTATTGACGTCTACGAACAGGGCGAGCTAAAGGAAGAGCTTATTGAGACCGATGAGGAGATAATTGACGAGGAGCTTGAAGAAGAATAAAAATGTCTTTGGCTTGTGGTGAAATTTTTTAAACACAGAAATGAATCAACTCTGAGAAGCTCTGAGTCCTCTGTGGTTGACAAAAACTCTGAGTCCTCTGCGGTGAAATTTTTTAAACACAGAAATGAATCAACTCTGGGAAACTCTGAGTCCTCTGCGGTAAGATTAATTAACAACAAAAACCTTGAACCATGGAAACAAAAAAATTAAATCTTCTTTTAATCTCCTGTTCGGGCGCATCCAACACAGGGTGCTATGCCGACAGGGCAGTGCGCGAACTGGCCGAGAGCGGCCAGGCTGATATGGTCTGCCTCCCCAAAGTGGCGATTGGTGATAAGAAACTGATAGAAAAACTCCGGACTACTGACAAACAGATCGTCGTCGTAGACGG
>JALVRO010000209.1 GCA_027031265.1 Bacteroidales bacterium
AAACTCGTACTTGATCTCAGGATGTTTCTCTGGGAAAACATAAGTAGTCATTACAAAAGATTTGCCCTTGGTCAATGGCATGCGTTTATACTCTTCGTAAGAAATTATTTTATACGGGGTTATGGTCCAGGTCTTCTTGGCTGCATCAGATATGTAATAATTGAAGTCGCTGAAAAGGTTTGCATCTTTAACAAAATAGGTAGTGGTTGAGAAAAATTCCTTGAACTGTGCTGTGTCTGCTATTTCAATCTGGGCTCTGATACCACTCAGACTAAGCCCTAGTATAAGCAGTAAGATTAGTTTTTTCATAAGTCTGATTTTTTTATGGTTATGGTTAATGGATGACGACTGTTGAATTTACGAAGGTAATAAAAAATTAGTTTTTTCTGTTTACGTCGGCTCAGATTATTGTATTCCTGAAAAAGCTGTGGGTCATATTGTTTGAGAATTTTCAAAAGACTCTGGGGATTGAAATCATAAATCTTGCCAGTAGAAAAATCAATAATAAAATGACGCATTTCCTGGGATGTCCGTGGATATACCACATTCGGGTCATAATAATATGTCGTGTAATATGGCCTATCATAATATGTAACTTTATGTATAGCAATAAAATATCCTAAGTGTCCTTTGTTAATTATTTTGGCAAAGTCATCGCCCAAATGAATATACAATGTTCCCTCGTCACAAAAGCCCCAAATTTGTCTGGTCTCTATAATTTTTGTCATGCCTCTATCAATAAAACGGATATATTCTTGTTTTATTAGCTTTTCGTAAAAATCAATATCATCTTTGTCAAGACTGGTTACGATCTGTGAGCGTGTAATAGGCGAATTATGTCTTACTTGTTCAAAGTTGAGATAAATACCATCTTTAAACTCAAAATTATTATCCAGTGTGACAGTTGTATCTATCTGTGAATAAGAAATTTGTGAACATACTACAAGGATATATGAAATTATTATTAAACGCATAAAAAATTATAAAATTTATTTTTTAAATTAGTAAAAAATAAATTACAGGCAAAATGATTTTTCTGTTAAACATTCTCATCACCATTCTGGGCATTGGATTAGTGGTGGTCATAGTCTTTGCCATTGCGTTGATAAATGCTTCAAAAAAATCCACAAAAGATAGTGATGATCTGACCTCCCAGGTCAAACAGGCTATCACACATGCCCGTCGGATTCGTCTCAAGGCAGAGTCTGATATAGGTCGTCTGCGTGTCATGGCATCAGATACTATTTCCACAGCTCTGGAGGGTAAGCTACCTGCCTCTGTCTCTACTGAACAGCTTCTGGACAATTTCGAACAGCTCACAAAAACAGCGCTAAAACATGTTGAGCCTCAGATCGTTGAGAAAACAGCCCAGCTACTGGCTGGCTACAAGGCACAGATACAGCTCAAAGAAAAAGAAATGCAAATGGCACAGGCAATAGAGGATAAATACACAAAACTCCTGGAAGAGATTAAGGAAGCCGCCAGAAATGAAAAAATAAATCAGCGTCTGGGACGCCAGCAGCAGAAACTGGCACAGATGCAAGGTGATGCCTCTGCTCAGAAACAGCTTATTGAACAGACTTATTCTTATGACATGATCGCACAGGATGTATCCCAAAAAGTACAGTACCTCAAAGCTCTCGAAGAGCTACAGACAAAATATGATTCACCAGAGCTGATTACCAGTACTGAAGAATATCAACAAGAACTGGAAAAAATTACCCAGCACCTGCAGGACGAATTATAATCTTGAGCTTCTGCATAAATAGGATTGTGATAGACAACAACAGTGCTGTCAGAATAAAGGTCACAGTATATCCCAGAGTCTTTATCATACCACCTGAGATCAGCGGGATAATGAATGTAGAGATATTACTCGAACCCAATACACTGGCATAAGTAGCTCTGTTTTTGTCAGTGGAAATCTCTACCAGAAGGCCTTCGAATGTTATCCGGTAAAAACTATTGAAAATACCGACCATGAAAAATACCAGCTTGTAAACTATCAAATTATTGGCAAACAGGATAATAGCCAGTGGGGCGATTATTGAGATAAAAATATTTGCCGAGAGTACTTTGAAATAATCATAATTCCTCTTTGCGGTCAGAAAGATGCTACTGGCCAGCACACCCAGTATTTTCCACATAAACAGGGATGCAATCAGGCGTGCATTGACCGCAAACTTGCTGATTGCCAGTGTGGTAAAAAAAGGTATCACTGACAGGAAAAGTCCCTCAGAGTTGACAATAAGCGAGAGATAAAGAAGGCTTTTGTTGGTTTTTAGTTCATCAAAAACAAACTTGAAATATGACTTTAGTTTGTATTTGGCACGCGTGATAAGAATTTTCTCCTTGAGGCCAATAATTGCCAGGGTACTGATGAGCAGGGAAACAGCACCCATAATGTGAATGATACTGTAATTAAACGGATAAGGAAACATCTTTAGCACAGGCCTGACAAGCATTATGGCCAGTACAATTCCCAGGCCGTTGCCCACTTGCTTTAGAGAATAAAGACGTTTGAGAGACTGGCGAAATAAGGCTCTGGGCGCCATGTCTATAATTCCCACACTTGTATAAGCCGCTGCCAGGGAATAGATAAAAAACAGTATAAGGATAAGCGCTATGGTTGTACTTGCACAAAGACGAAACAGGTAATATTCCCACAGTACATAAGCAATGGCGAGTAATGCTGTGATACGAATGCCAAAGCCCTGAAGCAAGTATTTTTTACGTGTTGGTTTATTCTGCAAGATAAGCCCAAAGAATATCTGGGAAAACTTGGGTAGGCCAATGGTAATAACAGAGAGCAGGCCAATCAGAACTTCGCCCGCTCCCATTTTTGTGAGCATGCCTGGTAGAATGGTGTCCTTGTCCAGAAGATTGATAGTCAGCATGAAGAAAAACGACTGCCACAGAAGTAAAATAAAGTTACGTTTGTGGTCCCGTTCGTTTATCCATTGATTGAGTATCATCTCACAGCCCTCTTACAAAAGCTATTATCTAATCAGAGTCACCTCTCCTTGTTTTGAGAAGGGCTTTCCATTTACGAATGTACCTACTATTCTCCATACATACACATCCATAGGCAGTGGTTTGCCATTAGGTAGACGTCCATCCCAGAAAACATGCTCCGGATCCTTGGTGTAGAATATTACATTACCATAACGGTCATATATGTATAGCTCAGCCTCCTTGACGTATTTCATCTTTGGCTGGAAATAATCATTAATACCATCACCATCAGGAGTAAATGCATTCGGGAACTGGATAAACATGTCACTGATGACCGTTATTGCGTTTTCTTTGACCAGACTGTCTTTGCAGCCATTGATAGATGTGGCTACTAGCTTAACATCATAAATGCCTGCTTGATGATAGGCTTTGCGTGGACTTATGTCTGTGGAAGTCTCTCCATCGCCAAAGTCCCACAGATAAAATTCACCACCTACCGTCTTGTTGTCAAAGACTACGGGTTGCTCCACTCCTGCTGTATCTGGCTCAACAGTGAAATCAACCTGTGGATTCTGGTATACGTAAACAGGTTTTTGTACTTCTTTTTGTTTGTCACAATAACCAATGGCTGTGAGCTTGACCATATATGTGCCATGATCAATGAATGTATGCGATGGGTTAACATCTGTTGATGTTGACCCATCGCCAAAGTCCCATATATACGATTGTGCATTGCTCGAAGAATTGTAAAACTGCACTTCCAGGGGTGAACATCCCTCGTTTTTGTTCATTACAAATTCAGGTACAGGGTCAAAGGCTGTTATTAAGATGGTTCTACGCAGTGTGTCATAACATCCATAACTATTGCTAGCGCTGACAGTCAGGTTATAACTACCACAGCCAGGATAAGCATGTACTACAGGGTGCACGATATGTTCGACAACGCCATCGCCATAATCCCAGGTAAAATTCTGGTAAGATGGTGTGTTGTTGGTTATATCTACCACAGTGTCAGGATAAAAGTTGACCGTTGAATCAATTGTAATATCCAGGACGGGCTCAGGATAAACAGTTATCTGTGTCTGTGAACTATCTTTACACAATGAGTGATAAGCATATACCTTTGCCGTGAGTTTCTGCACAGAGGATGTTCTGTTAGTGTAAAGATGCTTCACCTGTCCTGTTGTGTTGGCAACGGCTGAGTCTCCAAAGTACCACATAAAAGTAGTGTGGTCGGTTA
>JALVRO010000210.1 GCA_027031265.1 Bacteroidales bacterium
CTTGGCCTTGCTTAGGGTCTATAGCCTTTGTATAATCCTGGTAGCCGAGGAAAGAGACAACCAGAGTTGCAGGCTGTGCTGGAATGTCCATTGAGAATTTACCATCCAGATCGGTTATGGTACCGTAGGTTGTACCTTTTAGATACACAGAAGCCCCGACAATAGGCTCTCCAGAAGTTTCGTCTACCACTTTACCCTTGATGGTCTGTGCAGAGGAAAACTGGACCATTATGGCTAGAGATAGAAACAATACTAATATTAATTTTTTCATAGTCAGAGGTTTTGGATTTTGGGGGTGTTAAAATTACAAAATTTTTGCTTAAAGTGTTAACTTAGACGAAAAAAACATGGCGTTTCTGGATAGTGTTGCCAGGGATATAGAAAGAAAAAGAGGTGAGTGGGGTGAGTTTGCTCTTGTCTTTCCTAATGTCCGTACAATCAATTATTTCAAGCGTTATTATGGCAGATTGATAAAAAGGCCTGAGAAATTATATATTTTTCCGTGGCAGGGTTTTCTGGAATCAGCTCTGGGCTTGCAGCCTGCAGGACAGATTGAGCTGTTGTTTGTGCTTTACCAGTCTTTCGTTGATGTGCTGGGAGGCAAGGAGCCTTTTGCATCTATAAAATTTGAAGAGTTCTTTAACCTTGGCCAGACCATACTTTCTGATTTTAATGAGGTAGATAATTATCTGATTGATCCTGGGAAGATTTTTGTTAATCTAGCTGACCTGGAGCGCCTGTCTGATAAGGAGTTCCTGACCAGAGAGCAGCAGGAGGCTATTAGACAATTCTGGCGGCATTACCGTGGGAAGGATGATATAGAGTTTTTTTTCCAGTTATTCTCCAGTCTGTCAGATATTTATAAGCGCTTTCGCAAAAGATTATTGGATCTGGGGAGAGTCTATGGTGGTATGCGTAACCGTTTGATTGTTGATAAGTTGTACAAAGGTGATGACTTGTTTAGTCGCTGGGATACCGTAGCTTTTATTGGGTTTTATGCTTTAAGTAAGTCAGAGCTTGAGATAATGAATTTTATTAAAAAGCATCATCAGGCACATTTTTATTGGGATTATGATAATTACTATTTTCAGGATGAGGAGCATGAGGCTGGTTTCTTTTTGCAGAAAAATATATCCCTACTGGGAGAAGAGAAAATTAATGATAATGATAATCTTCTGAAGAATAAGCAAATAGAGGTGGTGGCAGTGCCACGTAACGTTGCCCAGGCAAAGATATTGGAATGGGCTTTTGGGCAGATGGGCGTAGAAGGAGAACAGGTGGCCAGGACTGCCATAATCTTGTTGGACGAGAGCCTGCTTTTTCCTGTGCTTTATTCTTTGCCAGAGGCTGTGACAGAGGTTAATATCACATTGCAATTTCCGTTTTATCTGGCTTCATTGTATTCTTTCCTGGATAAATGGCTGTTTGTCCTGTCGCAATTGTCAAGGAATGGCCAGGTTTATTACAAGGATTTTAATGTGCTGCTCAGCAGTGAAGTTATGCAAAAGTTTTTCCCGGGATTTGTCCAGGCTTTTGGGCAAAAGCACGCCAGGGAGCGTGAAGTTAGTATAAACAGGGTCTTTTTACAGGGTCTGAAGGATGCAGATGTTTTATTCGCTTTGGACGGGAAAAAGGGTCTTGAACTTATAGATATTGTACTCAGGCTAGTTTACAGGATTTTTAGAAACGCAGATGATTTTGAAAGAGAGTATATTTATCACATACACAATAATTTACAGAGTCTAAAAAAGCAGCTATTGGACCTGGGTGTGGATTTTAGTGCAGATGTGATGATTTCTACCCTCAGGCAGATTTTTTATTCAATAAGGGTGCCATTCCAGGGACAGAAGATGAATGCCTTGCAGATCATGACAATAATGGAGACACGTAATCTGGATTTTGATAATGTTATTATTCTCAGTGCAAACGAGGGTATTTACCCACCAATAAAGCGTAGCCAGTCATTTTTCTCAGAGTTTATTCGAGCAGCTTATGGTCTGCCAATCTTGCGTTACCAGGATTCTCTCTATAGTTATTTCTTTTATCGATTGATACAGAGGGCAAAGAACGTAATGCTTGTTTATAATGCCATTCCAGACAAAGGTGCGGAAGGCAAGAGCCGTTATATCCTTCAGCTGGAAAAAGAAACCAATCTGATAAAGAAACACCATGTATTCACAGAGATATTGTCCATTCCAGTCGAAAGGGACACAGGCACGATAGAGAATCTACCAGAGCCGCCAAAGGCTATATCTGTCTCTGCTATAAATACTTATATCACCTGCCCGCGCAAATATTTTTACAAGTATATTGCTGGTCTCCAGGTGCCTGAAACTACATCTGATCTGGAAATTTCGGATTCTGATTTCGGAACAGTGGTGCACCGCACCCTCGAGCTTGTTTATCAGGAGCTTATGAAGCAAACAGATAATAATATTACTGCTGGTGCTCTGAACCAGGCCAAAGATTGGGTTGAGGACTTTCTTAGCCAGGCATGGACAGAGGCAGGTCTGGATTCATTCTATGATAAGGGCTTTTTCAAAGTCGTGAGAAGCTCTATGTATAGGTATGTTTGCAATGTGCTGAATCATGACAGGGCTTATGCTCCTTTTAGCATTGTCTCCCTCGAAGAGAGAGAGTATAAATACGAATTGGACCTGGGTAATGGGAAGAAAGTTCTGCTTTATGGTATTATTGACCGTGTTGACCAGAAAGGCGATGTCATAAGACTGGTTGACTACAAGACAGGTAAGAAAGAAACTAATGCTGGCCAGATGGATAAACTGTTTTCTGACAATCATAATAAAGAGGTTTTCCAGTTGCTATTTTATAAGTTGTTGGTCAAGAATCATTTCACACAATACAGGGTCGTACCTGTACTTTATAGCCTGCCTTCGCTCAGGAATAGTCGACACACAGGATTTATCAGGGTAGATAATATGGAACTCTTACCAGAACTGGCAAATGAGATGGATGAGAGGATAATACCTGAATTTGAGCAGAGATTGCAGAATCTGCTCAGGCAGATTTTGTATGAGGATAAAACGTTTCCGAAAACAGATAACACAGAAGCATGCGCTTATTGTGATTTTTCTGGGTTTTGTGGTAGATGAATTTATTTTTTATTGGACGAATAAAATAGTATTTTTAAGCGCAGAAAAAAACTGCAAACATTATTTCAGATGAAAGGTAAAAGCCTGGTTTCTATAGCTGATCTCTCTCCTGAAGATATTCTCGAGATAGTACATTTGAGTGGTTTTTTTGAGAAAAATCCACAACCTCATTTACTTGAGGGTAAAGTAGTGGCTACAGTTTTTTACGAGCCATCAACACGTACCAGACTGAGTTTTGAGACAGCTGTCCAGCGTCTTGGTGGTAGGATTATAGGTTTTGCCGATGCCAGGACTTCAAGTGTTCGAAAAGGGGAGAGCCTTAAAGATACTATCCTGACTGTGGCTAATTATAGTGATCTGATCGTGATGCGTCATCCTCTCGAGGGTAGCGCACGCTATGCAGCCGAGGTCTCACCTATTCCAATTATCAATGCAGGAGATGGGGCGAACCAACATCCTACCCAGACTTTATTGGACCTTTATTCAATACAGAAAACACAGGGACGGTTGGATAATCTGACTATTTTCATGGTCGGAGACCTTAAATTCGGCCGTACTGTCCACTCGCTCATTATGGCTATGTCGCATTTTAATCCCCGGTTCGTGTTTATTTCCCATCCTGACTTGCGTCTGCCCCGCGAATATACTTCTTTTCTTCGGGAGCGTGGAATACCATTTCAGGAACAGACTGGTTTCTCTGGCCTGGAAGAAGCTGATATACTCTATGTTACGCGTGTGCAGAAAGAGAGGTTCTCTGATCCGATTGAGTATGAGAAGGTTAAGGATTTTTACCGTCTTACTCTAGATATGCTCCAGGGTACAAAGCCAAATATGCGGGTTATGCACCCGCTACCACGTGTGGATGAGATAGCAATAGAGGTAGACTCAAGTCCCAAAGCATATTATTTCCAGCAGGCACGAAATGGTGTATTTACACGGCAGGCTATTATTGCACGTATATTGGGATTAATGTAAAAAAGTAGGATAATGAAACGATTGGTTATAATATTGTTAGCTTCCAGCCTTTTAATGGGATGTTCACACAGGGAAAAGACAAGTCCTGACAAAGCCCAGAAAGTAATTGACAGTATTACCAGAGTTGCTGCGCAGAGAAACGATACCATTGCCCGTGAGGATTATAGCAGTGTTATTCAAATTGATACACCTTCTGTTGTGTTCTTTATGCCAGACTTTGAGGAGCAGCAGAAAGCATACCGTTTTTATGGCTATTATAGCAAATTTCAGCTGGAGCAGATTTTCCGCAATTTCAGACGTCTTTATTCTATAGCACGACCCGAACTACTCAAAGATAGCATTAACACATTTTTGACATATCACTGGAAATTTCATATCCGTACAGATAGTGGCTACGTAGACTTTGACCGCAAGGTACAGGACGAACTGCTTGGATTTATACTGACAGATGCTCACCGTCAGCCACAGATATTCTATGGAGTATACCGACTGCGTGATTTTCAGAAACTTATCCGGGATTATTTCAATTTACCTGAGTTTAAGCTAAAAGAAAAATTTGTCCCTATTCAGCCTTCACGGATCGAGGGAAATCCGTGATTTTGAATCTGTTCGTATTTTATTGTCCACCAGGCTCCTATGAAGCTGGCGAAATACCCAATCAAAGACCCGGCAAATACGTCAATAAGGAAATGCTGTGATAAATACATGCGCGAATATCCAATGAGCAAAGCAAGTAATAGATAAATAATCTCTACCCAGCGGCTCCTGCTCAGAAATGCAAGGAAAAACAAAATAGCAAATGCCGTTGCTGTGTGACCTGAGGGGAGAGAATTATAAAAGTGTATTTTCACACCCTGTACTAGATGTAGGTGATAATCAGGGTAAAACATGTCAAAATACTTGACAGGACGGTATTCCTTGATTGTATGCTTCAGTAGCTGTACAAAAAAGTTAAACAATAATGCCGATAACAACAACCCTCCTGCTTTACGCTTATACAGAATAGCCAGCACAAAAAGAACAGCCACCAGGGCCCATCCACTCCCTAAATAGGTCAAATACTTAAAAAATACATCAGCTACCGGACTATTCAGCCTATTGACAAAGAGGTGGATATCTACCCTGGGATAAATAACCAGTATTATTGCGCTGATAACTAGAAAAATAAAATATCCTATTGAAAAAACTTTTGTGCGCTGGTAAATTTCTTTTATAGCATTCATTTTTTTAAATTTGATAAAAAGCAAACACTGGCAAAAATAGGAAAATGGTTGTAAAACTGAGTGATTTTAACGAACAATTCCGCACACGTCTGTATCACCAGATACAGGAAATTGAACGCCAGACACTTGCCGAAGTCGTGGTAATAATTAGGGCTTCTTCTGATAAATACCGTGATGTGGCGCTATGGGCTGGCTTTGGCCTGGAGGTGGTCGTTGCTATATTTATGCTTTTCTCGCCTATTGTGTTCAATCCTTATGTTATTTCAATAACCACCTTGTTAAGCTTTTTACTGGGTTATTTACTGGTGCAGACTATCCCTCCTCTGAAAAGATTCCTTGTGCCACAGGCTCGAAAGCGAAGAGCATTAGAGGTTTATGCACGGGCTATTTTTCAGAAAGGCAAAATCCATTACACACGCGAACACACAGGCTTGCTGGTTTTTATCTCTCTTTTCGAAAGAATGGTTTATCTGGTGCCTGATGTGGGGCTGACTAACGCTATACCCGAGCACCTCTGGCAGGAAATCGAGCACAAGTTCAACAGCATTTTCAATGGCGATGACTTTGTTACAGAAGCCCTGATGCGCGAACTTACAGAGCTAAAACATGTGCTCAGCCAATACGTGCCTCCTGTGGAGGACGATATCAACGAAATACCCGATGATCTTAATGTCGAACTCTAAAAAGCACACTCAGATGAAAAGCCAAAATAAAAAAATAATTCTCATTACACTCTTGCTTCTCCTTTCAGCTCTTTTTACAGTAGCCCGCCCTGGTGGAGGTCATGGTTATAGCGGTGGCGGCTCCTGGGGTGGCGGTAGTGGCTTCGGCGGCGGAGGTGGTGGCTCCCTGGTATGGCTTTTTTTTCTGTTGCCACCTGAGATTAGTATACCGCTGATAATCATAATTGTGCTTTATGCTATGTTCCGCCGCCAGCAGCCGGCAGACGGTTTTACAATGGTGTCCACGCCTACTTATAGCAATTACCTGAATAGTAATATGGTGGTGGCACGCCAAATTTCTCAGTTAAAGGCACTGGATCATAATTTTTCTCGTGTGCTTTTCCTGGATTTTGTCTCATCACTATACACAAAGTTTTATCAGTACCAGGATAAAAAGTCTATGCTCAGGACACTTAATCCTTTTTTTGACAGGCAGCTACTGGAGCGCTTCATCTCAGATCCCACACGTTTCACCATAAAAGAGATTGTTATTGGCGGCATGACAATAGAGCGTGTGACTATTGCTGACAAGGTCCGTGTACATGTCCGTATTAAGTCAAACATGACAATTGAGGCTAATGGCAAGGCCATGCGTTATATTATTGACGAACGTTGGACCCTCGAACGTGATAAAGGTGTGCTATCACCTGAGCCAGAAAAAATGCACACAGTTACATGTCCTGCTTGCGGTGCACCAGCTGATTTCAATGATTCTGGTTACTGTAACCATTGTGGCACACTGATTGTCCCTGGCCAGAAACAATGGTATGTTGTAGCCCGGAAAATCTTTGATTTTTCTATCCTGCACACTCAGTCCATGCTTACTTATGCACAGGAGAGGGGTACCAACTTGCCTACTGTCTATGACCCCTATTTGCGGGCTAAAAAAGAGCAGTTTTCTACAATACACAGTGTGGCTTGGCAGGATTATGAGCAGCGTTTTATAACAGGTGTGCTTAGACCCATATTTGAGCAGGTTTATCGTGCATGGTCAGAACTTCAGTGGAACCGGGTGCGTCATCTTATCTCTGACCGTCTGTGGGAATCTTATCGTTTTTGGATAGATGCCTATCGAGAGCATGGTTACCGTAATGTGCTGGATGTGCATATTGAGCGTGTGGAGGTAGCCAAAGTTGAGATTGACCGTTTTTATGAAGCCATAACAGTGCGCATATATGCCAATGGCCTAGACTATATTGTTGACCAGCGGGGAAAGGTAGTAGCAGGTAACAGCCGGCGGCCACGGCGTTTTAGTGAATACTGGACTTTTATCCGTCGTAGTGGTGTGGAAAAAGATCAGATTGACCTGCATCATTGCCCTGCATGTGGTGCTCCGACTGACCGTATTGGTCAATCTGGTATCTGTGAATACTGTGGAAACAAAATTACATGGGGTGATTTCTCATGGATACTGGCCATCATCACCCAGGATGAGGAATATCGGGGCTGATCTTTTGATTACATAGTCATCGCAGAATAAATCATTTTTTTAGCATTCTTTCCGAGCAATATTGCACAGAGCTCAGTGTAATGTTTTTTTTAGTTTTTCAACGAGAGTGTGCACTTGTGTGAGGGCGGAGACGGAAATAAGGCGCAGCCGAGGTCTGATGGCCTGCCCCAGGCGGAGGCGACCAGTGGAAGCCCTACGTACTGGGTCCCAGGCCGAGACTCTCGGCAAGCCGAATTGCAGCCATAGACCGACCCGAAGCCGCTGCCTTTTTGTGGGTTTGTGGCGAGCGTACGATAAGCACCTCGCCACAAAGCGCAAGTTCTCTGTTGCGAGATGTTTTGCTCCACATCTGCATTAGTGACAGTTGCCTAGCGGCGAGGGGCACACCCAAAAAATAAAACTTATCAGCTTACAGTGGTTCTGTTTTTACGTTTTGTAATTCCCACAGATAGAAAGCCTTGAGCAAGGAATAATAACACATGCCACACGAAGCAATCAGCCCACGCATTCCATCGAGGAAGCCGAGTTTGAGTAAATAATTCTTCGTAAAGGCTGTCAATGGGCTGAGCAATAGGCGTTTTAGTCCGACCTGTACATCGTTAGCAGCTGCGTCCTCTGCCCAGAGCTTGGCATATTTATTCAGCCGTGTAATAAAGTCTTCGAGGTCACGGTAAGAATAATGTAGAAGGTAGGCAGCGATGTTCATTGTCGTGCCATCTATCTGAAGGAGCTCATGTACCCTGCCTCCAGTCCAGCGGGGATTAGCGTCGCGTCTAACGAGCCGAAGTTGGCTGTCGGGATAGAGGGCATGTTTTAGCTCCTTGCCCAGAAGGACTGTGCGGCGGTTGATGAAATAGCCCTGTGCCATAGGCTTTTCGATAGCTTTGGCCATGTATTGTTTTAGCTGTTCGGTAACCACTTCGTCGGCGTCGAGGCTTAGTATCCAGGGCTGTGTGCATTTTTTCAAAGCAGAGTTTTTCTGCTCACGGTAGCCTTTCCAGTCCTCTTCAAAGACCTTAGCGCCAAGGGATTGAGCAATTTCACGTGTGCGGTCAGTAGAATGAGAGTCCACGACGATTATTTCTGAGGCTATGTCCTGGACTGCCCTGAGTGTGCGTTCGATGTTTTGCTCTTCGTTGAATGTTATTAATGCTACTGATAGTGGGAGCTTTTCCATTAATCTGAGAGCTTTTTGCCCAAAGTTATATCAAATCACAGCAAGCACAAAATTCTCGTAGTTTGCCACTTTCCATTTTTTTCCTTTTCTGATAATCTGGAAACCTTCTTCTTCGAGCAGGCGGGCGTGATTTTCCTTCCCGCCCGGAGCTTTGTCGTTAAGCTCTCCTTTGGAGCGAAGAGTACGCCACCAGGGAATAGGCGGCTCTCCTGTCTGCTGTACTAACTCCTCGGCTGCGTTGGCAGCAATGGTTATAAAGATTCCTGTGGTCAGGGGGCAGGTGATGTCTGCTCCGAATTTTTTCGCCAGAATATCCCTTATCTCATTTACTGTGATGAGGTTACCCCTGGGAACACGAGCCATTATCTCATAGACCTGACGGGGATGAGGCACGAGCATAGTCCTGGCCTCAGGGTAGCGTTTTTTCATCTTTTTGTCCAGCTCTACAATCTTGGGCAGGTCTTTGTCTCTGGCTTCGAGTTTTTCTATCCAGGTCTTGGGCATTTATTGTGTTTTTAAAGATTTGCTGTGGCTATGACAATGTTTGACAAAAGCATGAACATAGAAGCTGCTTTGAACAGCAAGAAGTTCACCTTATCTGTTGGTTTAAAGATAAAGAAAATCGATAGCAGTGTCAATCCCAGACCCAGAATCACAAGAAGTAATATGTGCCTTATGCTAAGCATTAACAAATCAGCAGCTATAATGAAAGAGAGCGCCGACAGCATAGAAGACAAAGCAATAATAATGCGTGTCTTTCTCACTCCCAGAGTTTGAACAAATGTTGGTACATGTGCGCGGCGGTAATCCTGGTCATATTTTATTGCAAAGGTCAGTATGTGAACGGGTATCCATAGCAAGATACCAAGAGCCAGAGAAATTCCTGCTAAATCCAGACTGCCTGTTGCCAGTACACGTCCTGCTAATATAGGCATGGCACCCGATAGTCCACCCCAGATTATCGACCAGGGGCTGCGGCGTTTGAGCCAGACAGTATAAATCACAAAATCAAATAAAAAGCCTGCTGTTAGTACCAATCCATATACTGGGTTAAGGACGAATCCCCATGCCAGACCGACTGAGAGCAGTACCAGGCCAAAGAGCATAGCATGTGCCTCATCCACCACACCAGTAGGCAGAGGACGGCGGCATGTGCGTGACATGACAGAGTCTATATCCTTGTCCCATATCATATTAAAGACTGTTGTGCCAGCAATGGTAAGAAACAGCGTTGCAGCCCCACCCAGGAACATGTACCAGTTATAACTAGGATTCATGCCTGACATAAAACCGGCCAGACCAGTGACTACTAGCAAGAAGGTCTGTAAGCTCTTTGTTAGCTGCCAATAAGCAAGGGGAAGAGACCTGGTTGTTGGTCTGATACTTGTAGTTGCAGGTGTTTTCATTGTTTTACAAGTTTTTATATGTGTAAAATTATTTTTTATGGCCTGGGGCTAGACTGTTTTTCACAGGCTTTGGGCTTTTACCTCGCTATAGCCCCAGGCCATACCACTGTAACAAGCCAATTTCCGTTTATCATAAGCAGCATATCTACCTGTGCCATGGAAAGTGGCTAAAACTGTTTTTTAGACAGATAAGGTAAATAATGTATCAGAGCCTTAGCGTCCAGCTATAGGTGTGCGGACACACCGAAAGCCCACAGATGGCGAACTGAACCAAGGCTCAGCATTATTACGCCACCATGTGGTAGAATAGGGTGGATAATCATTGTAGCTTCCACCGCGCATATAACGGTAATGGATAAAAGGATAATCATTAGCACACCATTCCCACACATTTCCGCACATATCATAAGCGCCATAAGGGCTGCGGTTGTCCCTGGTCTCGAATGAGCCTCCAGGTCCTTTGTAGGTTTTGCCATTGTAGAAGCCCACAGGGGTTGTACGGACAGGGTCGCCAAAGATTTTGCGCAAAGCTTTGTTACCCTCCATGTAATTGGCAAAATGTACATTAATTTCATTACCCCAGGGGTATCCCCGCAGGTCTGTACCCATGGCAGCTTTTTCCCATTCTTTTTCTCTAGGCAGGCGATAGCCATAGAACCGGGCATAAGCCCAGGCACCAAACCATGTAACGTTTACAACTGGATGATTCTCAAAACCTTGTTCAGCTGTGAAGCGGCCATCTTTGTAAAGTATATGCAGACCAGGCTGCCGGAGCACCATCATAGGGTAATATCCTGGCTTCACAGGAAATTCATGCTCATAGCCAGTAAAGGGATCACCAGGATAATAGGTCTGTATAGTATCTTGCTTAATTTTTATAACACCACTATCCAATGCCTGGTTAAGAAAGCGGGCATATTGGGCGTTTGTTACTTCTGTGGCCATTATCTCAAAGTCATGATCAACGGTATCCAGATGGCGTCCACTGTAATATGGCCCTACACGAACGGAATCGAGGCTGTTACCTTCCTTTATTATTCGCCAGAATGTAACTGTATAATAAGTACCCTGTGGTACATATACCCATTGGTCAGGATTCACACCAGTTTTAATGCCTTTTAAAGTATTTTCTTTGTAAGGCCCGGGTTTACAGCCTATTACCAGAAGTATTATTGCCAGGAAGAATATTTTGTGACCTTTCATTTTGCTTGTGTTTAAGGTTTTAGCTTGTTTTTGAAGTAGGATTAACAGGCAATTCTGGATTGCTGAACTCTTTTTTCCAGAAGCCTTTTTTGCGGAGCAGGTCAATCAAGCGCCATAACATCACAATACCCCAGAAAAGTAGTATTGTGCCCAGACCTATCTCGATCATCAGCATCTGTGTATGTGCGGCTTGTTCCTGCAGAATCTCAGGCATGAACAGACGCTTGAGAGAGTAAAGAGTAGCACCGATGAAGGCCATGTCTGAGAAAATAATTATTAACCAGCCATACAGCTTACGTTTCCAGCCCTTTAGTTCCAGTATTTCTCCATAATAAAGCAATATGATTGTGGCAATAATAGCAGCCAGCACATGCCAGTGACCGGTCAGTGTGATTCTTTCTTCTCTGAGCATCCACACACGCATCACTTCCTCGAGCTTGACAGCCATAAAAATACCAACGAATGTGACAACAAAGTTCATGAAGACCATTTGCCATGTGGCTCCAAAGCGCAGGGGGTCAGCCAGCAGAGCTTTGAGCGATACCAGAAAGCCACCTTTTTCTACGCCCCATTTTTGCTTGTGTTCTTTGATGAGCTTGCTCCATGTGAAAATCACCAGGAATAGGGCACCGAGAAGGATCAGGCCAGAGCCCACGTAGATAATCTTGTGCGCGATGTTTTCAGCAGGAATTATTGACCACACGCCCAGGGTGATAATTATTGTACCCCAGATAAAAAATTGCATTGATATCTTGTGCCAGAAACCCTTGAAATCAACCCAGCGCGAAACAATTAAGGTTATAGCTACTGCAATGAGAGTCAGCATTATATGTAAATGTCCAATCACAGCCCTCTGGAACACATATTTATGTGGCTCACGAATCACATCCTCGGCCAGGAAAGAATTAAACCCATTACCAAACATTGCGCCGGCAATAGCGCCATAGATTGATGAGCCCAGTGTGGCTACTGCCATCACAAAGAAAGCAACACGCTCCAG